>DATJKB010000711.1:0-4011 GCA_035491875.1 Pyrinomonadaceae bacterium
GGTATTCAACGAAGAGCCCAACCTCTTGCCGCTGCACGCCAAACTCGATGGGGCACTGAAAGAGTTGGGACGGTCGGCGGAGATTGTTTATGTCGACGATGGTTCAACCGATGGCAGCCTCAAGATTCTGCGGGAGATAGCGGCAACCGACGACCGCGTTCGCGTCGTTGCGTTAAGACGGAATTATGGTCAGACGGCGGCGATGTCAGCAGGTATCGACGCAGCGTCGGGTGAAGTATTGATTCCGATGGATGCCGATCTGCAAAACGATCCAGCAGACATCGTGCGGTTGCTCGAAAAGCTCGACGAGGGTTACGACGTCGTTTCTGGTTGGCGAAAGAATCGCAAAGATAAGATGGTGACTCGCAAGATCCCTTCAATGCTTGCCAATCGTCTCATCTCCTGGATCGGCGGTGTACCATTACACGACTATGGCTGCTCGTTAAAAGCTTATCGTCGTGAGTCGCTCCAGGACGTGCGGCTTTATGGCGAAATGCATCGCTTCATTCCGATTTATGCTTCATGGGCCGGCGCGCGTGTGACGGAGATTCCGGTCGAACATCATGCGCGGACCATGGGCAAATCAAAGTACGGGTTATCGCGGACGATTAAGGTTGTCTTTGATCTGATGACGATCAAGTTCATGGCCTCATATCAAACAAAACCGATTTACGTGTTTGGTTCGTTTGGCATGCTTGCCTTCGCGATTTCTCTGTTCGCTGGTTTGTACGCAGTTTTTCTGAAGATCTTTCATCGGGCTGACTTCGTTCAAACACCTCTGCCGATTCTGGCGATCGTGATGTTCGCTGTCGGCATTCAATTTCTTCTGATGGGTCTCTTAGCCGAGATGCTCGTCAGGACATATCACGAGTCACAAGCAAAACCGATATATGCAGTGCGCGAGAGACTAGGCTTCAAGGAGTGAATAGTGAATCGTGAATCATTTGGCCAGACAATCCACGATTATCGATTCACGATTAACCATTAACGATCATGTGCGGTATCACTGGTTGGGCTAACCTCGACTCTTTCACGCGCCAGCCCGAAGGCGCAAAAGAACTTCTGCACTCGATGTGCGAGCGCATGGTCCATCGCGGACCTGATTCCGAAGGACTGTTCGTATCCACCGGTGTCGCACTCGGCATGCGCCGCCTCGCGATTATCGATCTCGTTACAGGCGAACAGCCGGTATTCAATGAAGACCGCAGCATCGCCGTCATCCTTAACGGCGAAATCTATAACTACCGGGAGCTTCGATCCGATCTGGAAAAAAAGGGCCACTCGTTTCGCAGCGCCTCCGACACGGAGGTGCTGCCCCATCTATATGAAGAGTACGGCGACGAAATGGTTTTGCACCTCAACGGAATGTTTGCCTTCGCATTGTGGGATGACAAGCGGCGCCGTCTACTAATTGCACGCGATCGGTTTGGCGAGAAACCACTCTACTGGGGCCGATTCGAAAATACACTTGTGTTCGCATCAGAACCGAAGGTGCTCTTGGCCCATCCTTCAGTCAAACCATCTTTGAATCTTCAGGCGCTGCGGCAATATCTCTCATTCGATTACATCCCGGCGCCACTGTCGATTTACGAAGGAATCAACAAGTTACCTGCCGCACATCGACTGACGCTGGAAGACGGTCAGATTAATGTCGAGCGCTACTGGCGACTGAGCTACGTGAAAAAGCAGCCGGTGCCGAGCGAAGACGAAGCAGCCGAACGTCTTCGTGATCTGCTTGCCGACTCCGTGCGTATGCGACTCGTATCAGACGTTCCGCTTGGAGTTCTCCTTTCAGGCGGCGTCGACTCATCAACGATCGCAGCACTCGCATGTCGAACGTCGTCTGAAACAGTTAAAACTTTTTCGATTTCATTCGCCGAGGCATCGTTCGACGAATCACTCTACGCACGTGGTGTGGCGAAGTTTCTCGGTACAGATCATCACGAGGAGCGTTTGAGCGCGAACCTTGCTGCGAATCTCGTTAGTGAGATCGGTTCATGGATGGATGAGCCCTTCAGCGATCCATCATTAGTTCCTACTTACCTGTTATCGCGATTCACTCGCAAACATGTGACGGTGGCACTCGGGGGTGATGGTGGTGATGAACTGTTTGCCGGTTATCCCATGTACGCCGGCCATCGCTGGGCAAACGTCTACAACCAGGTACCATCCTTCCTTAAGACAGGTTTAGTGGAACCACTGGTGCGGCTCTTACCGATCAAAACCAAGAACCTGTCGTTTGACTACAAGGCTCAACGCTTTGTTACCGGCGCAAGCTACGACGCTGTGACTCGACATCATGTTTGGTTCGGGTCGTTCACCCCAGATCAGCAAGAACTGCTACTCACGAACGATGTCTTAGAGAAAACCGACGGAGAAATCTACCGCGACGCTCGAATGATGGTTGAAGAGTGTGAAGACGACGACGTCGTGACGCGAATGCAGAGTTTGGACACGCAGCTGTATCTCGCCGAAGATATTCTTACGAAAGTTGATCGCGCGAGCATGGCGGTATCGCTGGAAGTGCGAGCGCCTTTCCTCGATCCAAGAGTTGCTGAGTTTGCGGCGTCGTTACCCAGCAATTACAAACTGCGGGGTCACAAGACGAAGTACATTCTGAAGCGAGCAGTCAAAGATCTAATGCCGCCGTTCGTGACCCGACGCGGAAAGAAAGGGTTCGGTGTTCCGGTCGCAGAATGGCTCAAAGTTAAGTTGCGACCATTGGCGAGAGATCTTCTGTCGCCCGAGAGAGTTAGACGCGCTGGGGTTTTTGATCCCGTTTACATCTCGCAACTGCAGGATGAGCACGAACGCGGCATGGCTAATCATCGCAAGTTGCTTTGGACCTTGTTGATGTTCGAACTCTGGCACGAGAGCTTTATCGAAACGCCGCGCAGAATCGAAACATCAGTTCGGGTGCGTTAGGTACGGATCCTTAGTTGACTGGTCGATTTAATTATTCAAGCAATCACTGGGAGCGCGGACGTCTCGTCCGCAAACGCGTCGTCAGACGCGCAGTCGTTTTCGCGCTTCGCGCTCATTTGCGGACGAGGACGTCCGCGGTCCCAGTAATACGTTGACTGATCACATCAGCGTTCCAACACTGCAGAGTGTCTACGATCAACTTTTCTCCTGGTGCCGGGAACACGATTTCGCCGGGCACGATCCGTTCGACGCTCTAAACAGTCGTCTCTTTCAATCAACTCCACTCAAAAATTCGAGAAGTGCGCGACTTGTCTGGACTCAGGTCGTAAAGAGATCTCCAGCGGACCTGCGTAAAGTGACGTCTGTTCCCGAGCAACGGAATGCGAAAGGACTTGCATTGTTGGCGCTCGCGCAGCTCGCACGCCACCGGCAGCAACGTACGAAGGAAACTAAAATACAGAGTCACAGTATTCTCGGCGAACTGCTGTCAATGCAGATCCCTGACGGCACTGGAGCGGCTTGGGGATATAACTTCGACTGGCAAAGCCGAAACTTCTTTGCGCAACGAGATACGCCGACGATCGTGCCCACGGCGTTTGCGGCGAGAGCGTTCCTCGAGGCTGGCAGAGATCTCGACAACGAACATTATCTTTCGATCGCAAGAAGCACGTGTGAGTTTATCCTCAACGATCTTCAGCGACCTTACGAATCGGAGGATGAAGTCTGTTTCAGCTATTCGCCGAACAGTAACACGAAGATCTACAACGCCAGTTTATTAGCTGCTGAAGTTCTCGCCAGCGTCGGAGGAATGACGGCAGAAAAACAGTTGATCGACTCCGGAGTTCGAGCCGCCAGGTTTGTAGTAAACAGGCAGCGGTCAGATGGTTCATGGGTCTATGGAGAAGAACCAACGCAGCAATGGATCGATAACTTTCACACTGCTTTCATCTTGTTCTCGTTGAAGCGTGTGATCGATGCAGGTTCATTGGGTTCCGAGTTTCAATCGGCACTCAAGCGGGGATATGACTATTGGCAGCAGACCTTCTTTCTTGCGGACGGTTGGCCGAAATACTACCATGACGACCC
>DATJKB010000712.1:0-2456 GCA_035491875.1 Pyrinomonadaceae bacterium
AGCCGTTTCTAATCTCGCTGCGGAGTTTCTCGGAGGCAATATCTACCTGGTACGCGGTCGCGCAGAACCTGGTACCACGATTCGAGTCAGTGGTCGAGAAGCACTGGTTCCCAGCGATGGGACCTTTCAAATACAGATCTCAGTTGCAGGATCGCGTGACGTCGTAGTAAACGCACAGGACGCGCAAGGTAATAGCAGTCAATACAAGCTGCCGCTTTCAAACCGAACGGCACGAAGAGGTTGAAAGTCGTCAAGGCAAGGGAACAATGGCGAGTCACGTTGTCTTACTAACTGATGCTCACGAAGCGCCTGCTTACGAGTTGATCGAGGCGCTGAGGTCAGCTGGTGTCAAAACTCTGATCGAGGGACTGCGCGAAGTCGAAGTAGAACTAACAATTGCGCGCGAACGTGAATCTCAGCCTGCATCAGAGGCACTTGGACCACCGCCACTGGCAGTTCTCTATGAAGTAGTTAGTGGAGCCGACATGGTTGAGTTGCACACCGCGATCGACCATGCGAAAGCTTTCTGGCCGGGCGTACCCCTAATCGCCTGCCGCCGCCATGTTTACGGGTTTCAGAGCCATAATCTTAGGAGTCTTGACGGCGCTACTCTCAAACGGCTGGGTTTCCGCGCGATTGCAGACAAGGCGGCACAACTCCCTGCCCTCTTAAGAGAGATCGAAGGACTGGGCACTGGTGAAATCCGACTTTCCGGCGCAATCGATAAGCCAGTCACTGCTGGACCTCTTTCTTTACCGAAACGACTGAAGAGCAGCCACCTTCGTTCCGCATTTGATCTCGTCTCGTCATTACATTTCATCGGCGATCAAAACGATGCCGCCAACAGCGCACTCAAAGGTCTGCAGAAACTGATCCATGCCGATCGTTGGACCATCTACCTCGTTACAGAATCGAAGGGCTTTGAGGGCTCCGCACTGGAAGTAATCGCTGTTAGAACTTCGGATCAAACTGACGAAGTTGATAACGACGAACACTGGCGACGCGCTCTCACGGGCGAATCCCGTGTGCCCTTGGGCACAGAATCCAGGGCGGTAAAGTTAGCGGCCAATGGAATGGGAACCATCAAACGGAAAGAGCGCGGAAATTTCATCGTCGCAGTGCCGCTGATCTGCGGTGAACGTATCCTTGGTGTGATCGAAGGAGTGCGCGAAACTGCGAACGGTAGAAGCTTCAAGCATTCGGAAGTAGAGTTGCTCGATTCGTTGGCCAATCCAATCGCTTCAGCCTTAGCGAACGCCGTTCGCATTGCTGAAGCCGAACGCTTGTCGCAAACCGACGACCTGACAAAACTCCACAACGCTCGCTATCTGCGACAGTTCCTACTGAATGAAATTCGACGGGCGAGACGTTATGGTTCGAGCGTCGCTGCCTTGTTTTTAGACCTCGACGACTTCAAGCGAATTAATGATGAATATGGCCATCTCGTCGGCTCTCACGTATTGATGGAAATGGCCGCGGTTATTCTCTCTTCTATCCGCGACACCGACGCAGTTGCCCGTTACGGCGGAGATGAATTTGTAATTGTTCTGCCCGACACGGGAACCGAACTCGCCGGTGCTGTCGCTGAACGCATTCGCCAAAAAATTTGCAGATACCACTTCACCGGCGGACGCCGTCTGCATCTTTCACTCACCGCAAGTTTTGGCGTTGCTGCATTCCCACTTCACGCTTCATCCCCCCAACAATTAATAGCCTGTGCCGACACCGCGATGTACGAAGCTAAAGCAGCGAGTAAGAACTGCGTGAAGTTCGCGGCAGGAGTTGCGTCAGGCGAACCTGGCAACGCTGAGGCACTCAATCCGCAAGGCGACACTGCCGACGCGAGTATCAAACCTGAAACGGTCAATTGAGATCGACCCCGATTCGCCAAACCCTTTAGAAGTTTCCGGTTTACGGTTAAACGTTCACAGTGTATCTTAGGTAGTTCGGACGTGTTTGGTGCGTCTAAGAGAGTAAGGAGCCTCCCGACATCCCCGGAGCAATAGGACCACTTGGAAGTCGTCAGAGCCGGGCAATTGGGATTCGCTAGTTACTAACAATACCGCCGATCCCACCCGAAGTTTCATTCTAAAACCGGGAAGTGAACCTATATAGATGGCTTTGAAATCGATCTTTAGTCTGTTTTCGAGCGACCTGGCGATTGATCTGGGAACGGCAAATACGCTGGTTTATGCAAAAGGACGCGGTATCGTCGTATCTGAACCGTCAATCGTCGCAATCAACAAGGTTACCAACCAGGTTGAAGCGGTCGGCCGCGACGCGAAAGACATGCTCGGCCGCACGCCCGGAAACATCGTTGCGATTCGTCCAATGAAGGATGGCGTCATCGCCAACTTCGAAGTAACCGAGAAGATGCTTCAGCACTTCATTCGGAAAGCCCACAACGGCAAGACATGGGTTAGCCCGCGCGTCGTAATCGGCATCCCTTCAGAGAT
>DATJKB010000713.1:0-11146 GCA_035491875.1 Pyrinomonadaceae bacterium
TCGAAGTTTAGCATCAACTCTTTGGAGTGCGGCGACTCGTCGCCGCTTTCCTCGAGCAAAGCGGTGACAGGTCACCGCACTCCAAAGAATTACATCATCGAAATCGGATCGATTTCGAGATTGATCGAACGCAGATTTCCGCCACGCTCCACAACGGCTTTCAAAGCCGCATCAGCAACTCGCCGCAATTCACGCCGGCTGCGTGACTTAATCAGCAATTGAAATCGATGCTCACCTTTGAGACGCGCAAGCGGTGCCGGCGCCGGCCCCAGAATCCTGCATGATCGATCGCTGTTTGCCTTGTCCAGTTCGCGCCGAATTTCGAGTGCTTCTGATCGGACACGCGCTAAATCGGTGGCATGGACCAAAATGCTTGCGAGTGCAACAAAAGGCGGATACGAATGATTCTGCCGGTAAACGATCTCTTCGTCGTAAAACTTTTCGTAATCCTGCGCGCAGGCGTGACGCAGCGCGTAGTGATATGGATGATAAGTTTGAATCAACACTTGACCCGGCCGGTCGCCGCGTCCGGCACGTCCGGCGACCTGTGTTATCAATTGAAACGTTCTCTCAGCCGCTCGGAAATCCGCAAGCGCCAGGCCGGCATCGACTGACACCACGCCAACCAGCGTTACATTAGGAAAATCATGACCCTTGGCCAGCATCTGCGTGCCAACCAGCATGTCTATTTCGCCGCGACTAAAATCCAACAGAATCTTTTCAAATCGTCTGCGGCGTGCTGTGGTATCGCGATCGATTCGCGCGATGCGAAGAGCAGGGAAGCGTTCCTTTAAGAGCTCTTCCAACTTCTCAGTACCTTCACCGACGTAGTAGATGTACTTCTTGTCGCATGCTGGACACGCTCCCGGTGCGCGTTGCGAATGATTGCAGTAGTGACAAAGCATAACGCGTTCAGCCCGGTGGTACGTCAAGGTCACATCGCAGTTCGGACACTGAATGGTTTCACCGCACGAGCGACAGAGCACGAAACTCGAATAGCCGCGACGGTTCAAAAGGATTATTGATTGCTCCGCGCGTTCGTGCGTCTGTTGGATCGCTTCCACTAATTCACCTGAAAACACTTGCGGCTTGCCATGTTCTCCAAAGACCTGGCGCATGTCGATGATTCTCGCGGCTGCCATCGGACGCGCACCGATGCGTTCAGGCAGTTGTAGATATTCGTACTTTCCATTGCGAGCGTTTTGAAAAGACTCGAGAGATGGCGTTGCGGATCCGAGAATCACAGTTGCTGACTCTTTTTGTGCACGAACGATCGCGGTGTCGCGGCCGCTGTAGTAAGGCGAGTCTTGCTGTCTGTAACTGGATTCGTGCTCTTCATCGACGACAATGAGTCCGAGGTTGGCGATCGGGGCAAAGACAGCTGAACGCGTGCCGATAACGATCCGTGCCTCACCATTCCTGACGCGCGTCCATTCATCAAAACGTTCGCCCCGTTGTAGTGACGAATGAAAGATTGCCACCTGGTCACCGAAGTGAGATCGCAATCGATTAGAGAATACAGGCGTCAAAGCTATCTCCGGCACCAGCATCATCGCCGAGCGACCGAGCTCGAGGGTTTTTCGCATTGCCCGAATGTAGACTTCGGTTTTGCCACTGCCGGTCACGCCGTGAAGAAGAAATGCGGAATAGGTTTTTGTCGACAGCGACGCTTCGATTCGTTCGAGCACAGAAGATTGTTGTGAGGTGAGCCGGTAATCTTCCGGTTTCGTAAAAGCTGAATCTGAAAACGGATCCCGACGAACAGCTTCATTCGTAATCTTCAGGATCCCTTTCTTCTCGAGGGACATCACGGTCGAGACATTCACTGACGCCAACGCCGAGAGTTCTGGCAATGGAAGTTTAGAGCTGGCTCGAAGTGTCTCGATCACGCGTCGTTGGCCGTCTGTTAGTTTTTCCGTTGCGCTCTCCGGCAGTGGTTGACAGAGTTGAACGACGCGTCTGATCTTTGTCTTGACCTGCGCATCACGCTGTTCTTTTTCGCGTGTAAGCCAACCCTGTTCATCCATTTCACGCAACGTTCGGTTAAGCGAAGTGTCGGGCGCGAGATGGCCCAAACTGGCCCGGCTCACAGTGTTGTTGTGGATGAGTTCTCTGAGGATTTGTTTTTCCAACGAAGAATCATCTTCAGATAACGTTTCAAGGTGCGTGTGTCCCTCGTCTGTAATCCTGATTCGATCGTCAATTACGGGGCTGATGCCCGGTGGCAATGCGGCCTTAATCACTTCGCCCCAAGGAGACGCGTAGTAGTCAGCAACCCATTTCGTAATCTGCAAAATCTCAGGCGTGCAAATTGGAATTTGATCGATTAGCGCTCCAGTGACCTTTATCTCATCAGCTTTGCTGCTGAATTCTTCGGGCAGGTGCGTGTGCAATCCCACAACGTAACCAGCGACAAGGCTTTTACCGAGCGGAACCAGTATTCGCGCGCCAACCTGGACCACTGGTCGCACTTCTTCAGGCAGCTCATAGATGAAAGTCTGATACACGTGTACCGGAACTGCGACATCCGTGTAGAGAGGCGCGGCGAGCACTTCGCTGTCTGATGATTGTTTTGTCGCGAAGGATTGGCTTCCGGAGTTGTTGGGCACGACAGGATTAACTATCAACTACTCTTCTTACTGTCGAGATAGTCTCGAACCGTTTTTAAATCTTCCCAGGTCTCACGTTTCTTCGAGGGGTCGCGAAGCAGATATGCCGGGTGAAAGGTCGGCATCACTTTTATTCCTTTGTAGTCCATAAACTTCCCGCGAAGCTTCGTAATTCCTTGCTTTGCTCCCAAAAGGTTCTGAAGGGCGGTGTTGCCGAGCGTAACGATCACATCAGGCTGCACTACGGCAATCTCGCGTTCGAGAAACGGCTTGCACATCGACGCTTCTTCAAACGTCGGCGGTCGATTGCCTGGTGGGCGACAGCGGTTAACGTTGCCAATCAACACCTCCTCACGTTTCAGACCAATGGCCTCGATGATTTTGGTTAGGAGTTGGCCGGCGCGACCAACAAACGGACGCGATTGAATATCTTCGTCCGCACCTGGCGCTTCTCCGACAAACATGAGACGTGCGTGACGATTTCCTTCCGTGTGAACCACGTTTGTGCGCCGAAGATGCAATGGGCAGCGAGTGCAATCGCCAATTTCCTGATGGATATCTTCAAATGATTCGGTGGACGCGACGAAGCGCTGTGGCTCGGCCTTGAGATCCCCGAATAAGGAGTCCACGGGCGTCTTTGCCATCGCGGGTGCCGGCGTCGCCTTCAAAATGGGTTCGATCTCATCGGAAAAAACCACCGCTTTAGCAGCACTAACTTCCGGAGTTGGTCGCGATTCTGCGGAAGTTGTTGACAGCTTTGCTACTCCATCGACACCGAGCTGCTGAAGATGCCTAACGTATTTTCTTGTCTCGTCGATTAGTTGCTGGAGATCTTGTGAATCAGAAGCCATGTTTTCGGTTATCCAGTGACGTGCTTGGTTTGCTGGCGTTTTCGCAAATTAATTATCGTATCGAGGATGCGATCGGCCGCCTCGCGCTTCGACATCAAAGGTAACTCCAGAGCTTCCTGATGGCGTGTCAGGATCGTGATGGCGTTGGTTTGTGTATCAAAGCCGGAATCGCTGCGCGAGACATCGTTTGCGACAATCACATCGAGATTCTTCGACCGAAGCTTGTCGCGTGCGTTATCTAATACATTTTCTGTCTCTGCTGCAAATCCAATTACCAACATTCCGTCCTGACGGTGTTTTGAGACATTGGTAAGTATGTCTGGCGTCTTTTCAAGAGAGATTGTGAGGATCTGTTCTTTCTTTTTGATCTTCTGATTCGCCGGACTCGTCGGTCTGTAGTCCACGACCGCTGCCGACGCAATGAAGACTGACTTGCCGTCGAGTTCCTGTTTGACTGCGTTCGCCATTTCCAGCGCGGTTTCTATTCTTAAGACCTTGGCTTTCGTTGGCGGAGGGGCGGTGGTCACTCCTGCGACGATCGTGACATCTGCGCCACGGTCAATGGCAGCCTCTGCAAGCGCGAAACCCATGCGGCCCGATGAACGATTTGAGATGAATCTTACCGGATCGATAGCTTCTCGCGTTGCTCCGACAGTAATTAGAATTTGTTCACCACGTAAATCTTGTGTGCGTCCACCAACAATAGATAAAGCCTCCAACACGATTCGTTCGGGTTCACTTAGTCGCCCTGGTCCAAAAGTGCCACAGGCCATCTCGCCCGCATCAGGCTCGAGAATGAAGACGCCGTCTTTTCTCAATTGTTCGATATTGCGAACAGTAGCAGGATGCTGCCACATCTTCGTGTTCATCGCTGGTGCGACGAGAACGGGTGCCGAGCTCGCAAGATAAGTAGAGCTAAGAAAGTCGTCAGCGATCCCTTGCGCGAACTTTGCGATCATATTAGCCGTGGCCGGCGCGACGATTAGAAGATCAATCGTTTGTGAGAACGTAATATGTGCAATTGGATCCGGGTTATCGGGAGCGTAATCGTCGACCACCACATGATGACCGGAGAGCGCCCGAAAGGTGAGTGGTTGGATGAATTCGCACGCGCGCCTGGTCATCGCAACCCGTACGTCGCAGCCGGCTTGCTGTAGGCCCCGTAAGACTTCTACCGCCTTATAAGCTGCGATACCTCCACAAACCCCTAGTGCTATTCTTTTGTTCGGAGTAGAGATTTCAGAATCTGACTGGCCCATGAGTTTTTACTGAAATCGTATATGAATGTAACATTGCTGAAAGATAGGTGCAATTTAGTGGTCGACGAACGCGCTATAATCCGTGAAACTCTACCGAATAACAATAATTGAGTCAGGGGCCAAGCCCGCAATGGCATCTCTCTCAGTAAGATGCTCAATTCTACTCTTGCTGCTTTTGGCGTTGAGCGGCAGCAGTTTGGCTCAGACCAGATCGTCCGACTCAGAGTTTGGCCCTGTTGTCACAGCCTATCTGGGCTATCTCCGCAACGAGCAGGAGGTAGTGGACGACCGCGCCAGCCGACATGAGGTGAGCGCCTCTTATTATCGCCGCAATTCCAACCGTATCAAGGCCCTACGTCAGATGGCGATACGTCTGGCGCGGGAGACGCATAACGATTATCTGCCTGAATTGGAGGCAGTTGCTGCTGATGAGTTTAGACTACTTTTCGAACATCCACCCCAGCCTTCATCGCTAAAGCCCGGCGTGGTGCTTCGTAACACCTTTAGGTTCCTGGGCACCGTGCGGACGGGCAGCGTTTTCTATTTGTTCGCCCGATTAGACCCTTACGAACAGGCTGAAATGTCTCAAAAATCCTCCGCGACCACTAAGGTACCGAACTGATCAGAATTCCACCATCCTTGAGGGTCCAATTTGAATAAAAAACTAGACGGGCCGGGACCGGAGTGATATCTTCACTATCGCAAAAAAGCACAGTTTTGTGGCATTCTGACGGAAGAAGAATGTTGACACCGCGTTGGTATTGGTGTAAAAAATGCCAAGTGTTAACCCCTTTGCGGGTCAAGATCTTCCAGCAATAAAGCAGTTCAGTAGTTGGTAGTAAAAAGAAGTGAATTGCTGCACTTGTTTTTCCCACGACTGCTTAGTCGTCGTGAGTGCAATTAAAACTTTTGTGTTTCACTATACGGGAGGAAAGTTAATGACTAGCAAAACTTGGAGCCGCAAGCCGATGGCGGCCTTAGTGGCGATTGCCGTTTGGAGTGTTTACTCGATGGTGGTATTAGCGGCGCCGGGAGCTAAGGCGTCAGCTGAGCTGTCGGTTTCAGGGAACGTAACAGTGAATGGCGAGAAGATGTCTTCAGGCGGTACTGTCTTCTCCGATTCGACTATTACGACGGAGAACCAGAGCAGCGCGACAGTTAACATCAGCAAGCTTGGCCACGTTGCGCTCGGTGCAAATTCGAGCCTTCGCATTAGCTTCGCCGACAATACACTCACCGCATTGCTCGAAACAGGAACCGCTAATGTCTCGACACTGGCCGGCGTTACAGTAAATCTAACGACGCAGGATGGAAGTGTGGTGGTAGATGGCAGCCAAGCCACTTCATTCACGGTTGTCGCTTCTCGCGGACGTACGACGGTAAGCACGCAGTCAGGTCTCGCAGAATTGCGTTCCGGTGGTTCGGTGAAACAGATTGCCGCTGGTAGCAGCGCGACTGCTGGAACCCCGAATCCTCAGACCGACGATGACGACGACGATATGAGCGGCGGTGCGTTGGCCGTATTGCTGTTGGCAGTTGGCGGCGCGGTAGCTGGAGTGCTCTACGCGGCTTTCCATAACAACGACCTCAACTTCGGCGGCTCGGTAACAGTGGTCAGCCCAACGAAGTAGTAGCCGGGGTTGCGAGCGAAAAACACTGCGGCGCTGATGTCAGGGCCGTGGTCAACTTAAATTCACCTTGCGGGCCACACGACGCTAGTCGTGCTTGGCCCGCAAGGTTTTGATTGTCCGCATCTCATTCGGATTCCCTTAATCCATGCACATTTCCGTGATTGGCACCGGTTACGTGGGGTTGGTTACCGGCGCCTGCTTCGCTGAGTTTGGTGTTGATGTCATTTGCGCAGACGTTGATGAGGGTAAGATTGGACGTCTGCAAAAAGGCATCGTGCCAATCTATGAGCCTGGCCTCGAGCACCTCGTCTCGAAAAATTTTCAGGCCGGACGTCTCGATTTTACGACAGACATTCGCAAAGCGGTCGAGGATGCACTAGTAATCTTTTTGGCTGTTGGAACGCCACCCCTTCCTGATGGCTCACCTGATCTAAGCTTCGTTGAAGCCGCCGCCTGTTCCATTGCCGATCATATGAACGGTTACAAGGTTGTAGTTACTAAGTCGACTGTTCCGATTGGGACGGGCGAGCGCATACGAAAAATCATCACTGAACGACAAAAAGCTAAGGTCAACTTCGGAGTTGTTTCGAATCCAGAGTTTCTTCGCGAGGGAGCCGCCATAAACGATTTCATGCGACCGGACCGAGTGGTGATCGGCAGCCGCGATGAAGAAGCAATCGCCATCATGAAGGACCTTTACCGGCCACTTTATCTCATCGAAGCTCCGTTTGTGATCACTTCGTTGGAGGCGGCCGAGCTTACTAAGTACGCAGCGAACGCATTCCTGGCTACCAAGATTTCCTTTATCAACGAGATTGCCAATCTCTGTGAGCGCATTGGCTGTGACGTGCACGATGTTGCAAGAGCGATTGGAATGGATAAGCGGATTGGCAGCAAGTTTCTCCATCCGGGGCCCGGCTTCGGTGGATCATGTTTTCCAAAAGACACCAGAGCTCTTGCGTCTGTCGCGCGGCAATTTGATTCTGAGTCGTTGATCGTCGACGCGGTTATTGAAGTGAATCAGAAGCAGCGCCAGGAGATGTTGAAGAAGATTGCCGGTCTGGTGGGAGAGCTCCGGGGAAAAACTGTAGCCGTGTTGGGTTTGGCGTTCAAACCGGAAACAGACGACATGCGCGAAGCACCATCAATCGATATCATTCGCAATCTCATCGAGCGAGGAGCGAAGGTGAAGGCGTATGATCCAGTTGCAGAGGCAGAAGCAATGAAGGTCCTGCCCGATATCACGTACGCTGACGACGAGTACGCCGCAGTTGCAGATGCTGATGCGCTCGTGTTTGTCACCGAGTGGAACCAGTTTCGCGCGCTCGACATGAAGAGGATTCGAGACTTGATGAAGAGTCCCAAGATCGCAGACTTGCGAAACATTTACGAACCCGAAGACATGCGCGAGCTTGGATTTCAATACGTGGGAGTCGGCCGCTAAAGCGTCAGTCAAGTACAGATCAGGCGGAATCGAGCCAACCTGCAAAATTCATCTTGGTTGAACCGGTTCTTGCACAACTTCTAGAATGGCATTAACGGGAATAGCAGTAGTAACAGGCGGAGCCGGGTTTATCGGCTCACATATCGTTGACGCTTTAACGCGCAATGGCCTTCGTGTTCGAGTGATCGATGATCTATCGACTGGCCACCGCGAGAATCTTGAAGAGATCACCGGCGATGTTGATTTCACCGAGGGCAGTGTCGCCGATGAGCAGTTACTTAAGAAGGTACTCGATGGAGCTGAGCTGGTCTTTCATGAAGCTGCGATACCTTCGGTGCCGCGTTCAGTTGAGCACCCGCGGCAGTCGCACGTGGCTTCGGTAGACGGTACGTTCACCTTGTTGCTGGCGGCAAGAGACCAGAAAGTTCGGCGCGTCGTTTACGCTGCATCGAGTTCCGCCTACGGCGATCAACCCACCTTGCCTAAAAAAGAAGCGATGCTTCCCGATCCTCTTTCGCCTTATGCCGTTGCAAAACTAGTTGGTGAGTATTATTGCCAGGTCTTTGCGAGGGTGTATGGACTGGAAACGATTTCGTTGCGGTATTTCAACGTGTTCGGTCCGAGACAGGATCCGGGGTCGCAATATTCAGGTGTTGTATCTCGGTTCATCAGTGTGCTGCTGAACAATCAGCAACCAGTCATCTACGGAGACGGCGAGCAGTCGCGTGACTTCACCTACATTGACAACGTTATTGACGCGAACTTAAGAGCCGCCAGCGTAACCAGCGGCTTCGGCTCCGTGGTGAATGTAGCGAATGGTCAACGAATCACTCTGAATCAGCTACTGGAAGAATTGAAAGCAATCGTTGGCAAGCCAGAAGTGAAGGCCGACTATCGTGAAGCCCGCGTGGGTGATGTTCGCCACAGCCTTGCTGATATCTCCCGAGCGAGTGAACTGCTCGGTTATCAACCGCTCGTCAGTTTGCGTGAAGGTCTGCAACGAACGATTGACTGGTGGAAGACCAGCCGCTTCGCGAACTCTTAACTGCCCGTCGTTTTCTCCGCAGTTTTTGCCGAATCACACAACTTTCGCAGACTTGCCTCAAACGGCGCTTCCGCAACACCTCTGTCGGTGATGATGGCGGTGATTAATTCGTTAGGAGTGACATCAAACGCAGGATTTTGAACAGAAATCCCATCGGGCGCCAATTGATGATTGCGAATGTGAGTTACTTCTGATGCGTCGCGTTCTTCAATTGGTATCTCATCTCCTGATGCGAGAGTTAGGTCGAGCGTTGTGATGGGGGCAGCTACGTAGAACGGAATGTTGTGTTGTTTCGCGAGCACGGCAACCATGTAGGTACCGATTTTGTTGGCTGTATCGCCATTCCTCGCGATCCGATCGGCCCCAACAACGACGACGTCCACTTGTCCATTCTTCATCACATGACCGGCCATGTTGTCAGTAATCACGGTGACGGGAATATTATCCTTTGCCAGTTCCCACGCAGTCAGACGTAAACCCTGAAGGAATGGTCTGGTTTCATCGGCGATAACCGCAACCTTTTTACCCGCATCAATAGCGCCGCGAATAACGCCCAGGGCCGTTCCATAATCACCGGCCGTTGCCAGTGCGCCGGCGTTGCAATGCGTTAGAACAGTACTACCGTCACGGATCAGCGGCGCTCCAAATCCGCCAATTGCACGATTGGCAGCGATGTCTTCTTCAAAGATCGCGAGTGCTTCGGCGACCAGCGCCTCCTTAACTTTCTCGACGTCACCGACTTTCTTTTCCCTCTGGAACCTTGAACGCATGCGATCGATGGCCCAGAAAAGATTGACAGCGGTCGGCCGAGTCTTGCCCATTACGTCGAAGATGTAACCGAGATCATCTTCCAAGTCAGCTACTGAAGTACCCACTGATTGGTTCGCTCCGAGAGCGATACCCATCGCGGCCGAAACGCCAATTGCAGGAGCGCCTCGCACGACCATCTTCTTGATCGCTTCAGCTACTTCATCATACGACCGCAACATCAGATACTTCTCTTCAGAGGGTAATAGCCTCTGATCAAGCATGCGTACGCCTTCTTTAGTCCACTCGACAGTTTTAATCATTGTGGCGCGATATTAACGGAGAGCTGTTCGCTTCGCAAAGCAGAGCAAGTTGAACGGATACTTTGTCGTGATTCGTTTACACATGGCGAGTGTGGAAAGATAGCGCCGCCACGCTTCGGTTCACAGTTTTTGATACATCCGTGCGTACCATGTGCTCATTTGCTTACGCGTCTTCTCGCCTTCCGGGGATTGAGTCATGTACTCGTTATTAAATACTTCTACCTGCTCAAAGCAGATCGGACTGAATTCGCTGTCATAGGCGTTCATGTGTCCGTAACCGCCGCGGGTTGTCACGTCGCTGAATCTCTTAGAACCTATGTCTTTGGGTTGCTCGTTGAACCGGAGGTTTGTCCTCAGCACGCCAAGGACGACAACACCATATGTCCCCATGTCTTTGGACGAAAGCTTCTTCATATTTGCAGGCGAGGTACACCGTTTCATCGCGGCGTAAAAATTATCCGTCTCGACCCAAGCTACACTGCTGCTTGGGCAATCCAGGCAAAATAATCGTGAGACTTCAAAGCCCGTTTGATAGAAGCCGATCGTTCGTACAAACATACCGTCGTAGCATTTTGGCTGTTTAAGTAGGTCGCTCGCCTCGACGGTCAGAGTGTGATCTTCGTCGTAATCAAACAGGTTAGGCGGCGCACAACTGTTCCGCTCTTGTGCAACACACGTGAGACTACAAACGATTACGACGAACGCGAAAGCAGTCGCTTTGATGATTGTCTTCATACGTTTCATCCAGCTTGTGTGGTCCTCGAGAACTGCACCGTGCCGTGAAAGCAAGGATCAAGGCATTGAAGGATTCATTTCACTCGGAATCTCGTTTCGAGTTCAAATGATATACCCGCGTTGAGATCAGATTTCTTAGCTGTCACCTTGTATTCTCCGGCCGGATCTTTTTCTTCCATTCGGATCGCGAGAATAGCTTTGCTCAATTGAATATTTTGTGCCGGCGGCGCTTCTTCCTTCCAAAGGGTTGTCCTACACGCTGCCGACAACAAGCTGAAGCGTAACGCAACATTTGGGAATTTGACACCTCCGATGACGCGTGGTAGTGTCACGCCGCATTTATCGACACCTTCGTTCTTTTCAGATTTGCATTTGGGTGCTCCGTCATTACGGAGAGAATAGGGAAGCGGGTGAGAATCCCGCGCGGTCGCGCCACTGTGATGGGAACGATGTTTCGTTCCTGAAGCCAGGAGACCTGCCCAGAATGCTCAGCTGCCTTATC
>DATJKB010000714.1:0-5527 GCA_035491875.1 Pyrinomonadaceae bacterium
GGTAACAAGCCAGGTCGAGGTGAACGGCGCATCAATCAGTAAGTTGTTTCCCCCACGATGGTGGCGGGCTGCGGCAAATGGCGACAGTCCGCCACATCGAAGACTGAAGTGAGAGACGACTCTTCTGACTGACGGTTACGAACAGGCTCCGGACCTTGACCTGGCGCGGCGGGCACAGGATGGAGATGAGTCTGCCTTTGGAGAAATAGTAAGACGATTTAGTCCGCGAGTGTTCAGTGTTGCGAGCCGGTTCTTTCGACAAAGAAGCATGGTTGAAGAGGCAGCACAGGAAGTGTTTCTCAAAGCTTACACGCAGCTCGGGAGTTACGAGGGCCGCGGTTCGATGGAAGGCTGGCTGACAAAGATAGCGACTAACACTTGCTTGAATATAGTGCGCGGCGCGAAACGACGTCCCGAGCAGATCGTTTCGGAGTTGACCGAAAACGAAAACGAATGGTTGGACGAGAAACTAGCAATTGCGGCAAACGAAGAGCATCGATCAGCGGAGCGCGATTTAATCGCTGCAGACCTGGCCGATCGCGTACTGGGGGTGTTGTCGCCTGAAGATCGTCTAGCTTTGACCATGATCGATGGCGACGATGCCACGATTAAAGAAGTAGCGGAAATGACCGGTTGGTCAGAATCGAAAGTAAAAGTCAGAGCTTTTCGTGCCCGGCGTAGGGTAAGAGAAGCGATGGAAAAACTCATTGGTGGAAAGAAAGAGCAGGAACTTCATTTAAAGTCTGCAGGTGAATAATGAACAACACCCACATCATCGACGTTCTCGATAATGCGCCATTGTCAGAGTTTACTGAAACGCAACTCGCTTCAATGCGCACTCACGTTGAGACTTGTTCGTCGTGTGCGCGATCATACGAGTCGGCTGTGCTGACTTCGCACGTCATGCAAGCGCGTGTTGCAGTCGAGATCGAACCATCCCCATTCTTCGCGACGAGAGTGCTGGCTCGGATAAGAGAACAGCAACCTGAGAACACACCTGTCATGCTTCGCTTGTGGCGCTCGGCAAGTTATCTGGTCTCGTCGATGGCAATCACAACAGTGGCACTAGCAGTTCTCAGTTTTGTAGTTCCCGGCCCGGCCATTGGATCTTCTGAACCAGCTACGACGGCGTACTCGGCTGAATCAGTAATCCTTGGTGACGAAGAAGAATTGTCGTACGAGCAAGTGTTGAGCACGATTTACGCGGAAGAGGAAGAGAGCAAGTAACATGAATCAGGCAAACAAAACGCGTTGGCAGGTTAGATTCGCAACGGCGTTTATCTTCATCCTCGGATTCTCGGCCGGCATTTTAGCGCTGAATGTATATCGCGGCTGGGCTCGGAACATGGGCGGCGGAGGCAGAGATCGGTTTGAGCAGATGTCGCAGCGCTTGAACTTGAATGAAGATCAAAAGACGAAGGTGCAACAGATCTTCACTGACACGCGCGAACAGCTCTCGGCATTGCGCAAAGAGTCGGAGCCGCGCGTCGAGCAGATCCGTACCCAGGCCGACGAACGCATGCGTCAGGTGTTGACGCCTGAACAGTGGCAGCAATTTCAAACTTTGCGTGATGAGACGCGGCGGCGACGTGGTGGCCGGGGCGGTCCTGGCGGACCTCCGCGCGACTGAAAGCGGATCAACCAATTTTCACAAAATAGTGGGGAAGCTAAGATGAGAGCGGTGAGGCTTTTCCACGATACCACCGGCCTCATGTCGGTGGTATTTAATTTTTAACCTACCAAATCTGAAATCTCAAATCTGAAATCTCAAATCTCCAAAAGCATAACTGATAATCGATTCCTGGTTTTCATTCCTCAGGGACCATCAGCGCTTTGAGCACTTTTCCATTAGCAACATCTTCGAGTGCTGCATTCGCCTCACTCAATCGATACTTCTTCAGAGACATTCCACTCCAGAGCTTCGAGCGGCGTTCGTCGCAGATGATTTGGGCGCCCCGATAGAAGTGGGAAAAATCGGATCCCCAACAACCGCGAACATCAAGGTGCTTCTTATTCAAATCCAAATGGGGATTAAAAGAAACAGGACCATGATCGGTGTACTGACCGACGACGACCACGCGTCCTGCGTCTCGCGTGAATCTCATTGCTTGAGCAACAGCTTCCGGTGCTCCCGTCGCTTCGATCGTAAGGTCTGCGCCACGACCGCCTGTTAGCTTCATCACCCATTCAAACCGCGCGTGTTCATCGTTCGTTTCAAAGTTTAGTACTTCGACTGCCCCTGCTTTCTTCGCCGCATCGAGCCGTGCCTGAGGTGCACCGATGCATAGAACGCGCAACGCACCAGTCATGGAAGCAATGATGATGCTGCTAATCCCGACTGGACCTGAACCGAGAATAAGCACCGTGTCGGCGATTGAAAGGGCACCACGTTCTACTGCATGAATCGATGTTGGTAGCGCACAGCCCCCGGCCATGAAGGTCTCCGGCTCAGCGGCAATCGGAATACAACGTGTTCCTGGCTTGAGGTAAATATGGGTGGCCCAACCTCCACAGAGACCGTCGTCTAATCCGTAAGTTATTCCGTAGACCTTTCTATGCGGACATCGAGTCGATGCTTTTGCCACGAGGCAATACCAGCAAGCATTGCAGGTACGATGAACGTCGAGGAACGTCACGCGATCGCCTTCACTAAAGCGATTGCCGTTGACGTCGAGTAGCTCGCCGCGGATTTTTTGTAATCGCCCCACGGAAACGTGACCGGGAACGAGTGGATAGGGAACGCCCTCGAGTCGTCCCTGGTGGAGATAGACGTCGGTGCCGCAGACCTCTGAAAGTTCGACCTGCAAAAGCGCGGAGTTCATTTCGAGAGCGGGCTCGGACACTTCGCGCAGTTCGACTGGCGCATGTGGTTGGGGTATCGCTGCGACAATTGGCATGGCGCGTAGTGTTCGACACACGTCAGTGAGTCGTCAAGGAATGTTCGATACGCTTCAGCTTGTCGTCAACGTTCCCTACACTCAACAACATCGAGATGGAAAGTTTGGAAGTGCTCAAGGAATGTCCGATACGCTCAACGAATGTCCGATATGCTTTAGCTTGTCGGTCGAGTTACGTGGCTACTCAAGCTAGAAGAAGCACAGGAGTCCCTGGTAGTTTGTGCATTATGTAACTCGACCGACAAGCTAAAGCATATCGGACATTCGGTTCGAGCGATTCCGGTAGTTTGAGCATTATGTAACTCGACCGACAAGCTGAAGCGTATCGGACATTTGGTTGAGCGATTCCGGTAGTTTGAGCATTATGTAACTCGACCGACAAGCTAAAGCATATCGGACATTCGGTTGAGCGGTTTCGAGTAGCTTGAGTGTTATGTAACTCGACCGACAAGCTAAAGCATATCGGACATTCGGTTGAGCGGTTTCGGGTAGCTTGAGTGTTATGTAGCTCGAACTGCAAGCTAAAGCATATCGGACATTTGGTTGAGCGGTTTCGAGTAGCTTGAGTGTTATGTAACTCGACCGACAAGCTAAAGCATATCGGACATTTGGTTGAGCGATTCCCAGTAGCTTGAGCATTATGTAACTCGACCGATAAGCTGAAGCGTATCGGACATTCGTTGAGAAATTCCTGGTAGCTTGAACGTTTGGTAACTCACCGACAAGCTGAAGCGTATCGGACATCTCAACTTGAAAACGATCTTGCATTACCTGTATAAGGGGGCACTCCACACTGTCACCGACACAAAGGAAGATTCAGATCTAGTGCCTACTAGTCGTCACAGAAAAGCCAAAGCGAAGAAAAAGCCTCGTGGACTTTATGCATCGTCGAGTCCGAAACCTCAGCCTGCGCGCGCAATGAACTGGCGTGTTATCGCGATGGCTCTTGTAGCAGTCTTTGCTCTTTCCGCCGTGGTCTACGTGCTCGTGAGACGCGGCAACGATGCAGCCGGTCCTGAAGTCGTTACTGCATCAGGCCTCAAGTACCGCGACGTCGTTGTTGGCGATGGGCCCAGTCCACAAGTCGGACAAACAATCAGCGTTGCTTACACCGGCACGCTAACGAATGGCAAGAAGTTTGACAGTTCCGACGACCACGGGGGCAAGCCCTATCAATTCAAGATCGGCACAGGTGCGGTGATTAAGGGTTGGGACGAAGGCTTAATGACGATGAGAGTCGGCGGCAAACGCAAACTAATAATTCCACCCAATCTTGGTTATGGCCCGCGCGGTAACGGCTCTGATATCCCTCCTAACTCCACTCTTCTCTTCGACGTGGAATTATTGGAAATCAAGTAGTCAAGTTCCAGAACATTGCAGTCGTATTACAATTCATTTCCGAGTGGAAGCGTGCTTGTTGAGCAGTGTTATAGTTGACCTCTCTCCTCTTAACGAATTCTGTTGTGGAGGTTCCATCCATGGACAAGGGGCGCCTATCAATCTTCAAGTTAGTTTTGTTTAGTTTTCTGGTCGTTTCACTTTCTCTGTCGGTCATGGCCCAAGGTAAAGGTCGTGGCGGCGGTGGCGGTGGTGGCCGCGGTTCGGGTTCAGGACACGCAGGTGGTCCACCGCCAGGCGTTGGCGTGGAACGCGGAATCGGTAATTCTTCAGTGCATTCCGAGGGTCGTTCCGACAAGGGGCGGGAAAACGCTTCAGTGAAATCCGGCGGTCGATCCGACGCAGGTCTGGAACGAGCGCGGATCGCGAGCTCACGCTTGCGCGATGCCGACAGGGAATTGCGAGACCATCCAAATATGGCTCGACACCTGAACCTGAATGCAAATGATTTGCGCGCTGGCTATCAGACTGCTCTGCTCACCAATCCTGAGTTGAAGTTTGGTCACTATGTATCGGCGACGAGAGTGAGCCAGAACCTCGGCTCGCGTCATCCAAACATCACGCGGAATGCGATACTCGGTGGATTGGCATCTGGCAGGAGTCTGGGACAAACTTTGCAAGATCTCGGTCTAAGTGACCGCGAGGCTAACGACGTGAGACGTCGTGCTGAACGCGAGATCAAGGAAGCAAAAAAGAAGTAGCCTGAGCAACAGCGAATGTCATGAAAGGTCCGCGCTTGTCGCGGACCTTTGAGTTATTGCAGATTTAGATTGTAGATTGATGATTCGATTGACTGTTTCGAAAACCATCAATCTTCAATCATCAATCTAAAATCTAAGATTCTTTATCCTTCAAATTTGCTTAGTGACCGACGCCGCGTTAATCTCCTCTGTAATGGCCCTACCTTGTTGGAGGAATCATGAGCGGCGACAGCCTGACAATCACTGACAATCGAACCGGTAAGCAGTATGAGTTGCCGATAGAAAACGGCACCATTCGCGCGATGGACCTGCGCCAGATCAAAGTATCAGAAGACGACTTCGGTTTGATGACCTACGACCCAGCGTTTATGAACACGGCTTCATGCAAAAGCCGGATCACTTTTATCGACGGCGACAAAGGAATTCTCGAGTATCGCGGATATCCCATTGAACAACTGGCCGAGAAGAGCACGTACCTCGAAGTAGCTTATCTTTTGCTTAATGGCGAACTGCCAACCGAGCCACAGTTGC
>DATJKB010000715.1:0-21145 GCA_035491875.1 Pyrinomonadaceae bacterium
CGGCTACGACGACGACTATTACTGGACGCGCCAGCGTAAGGGTCGAGATACATCTCTTGATGCGTTGCGCGCTGCGTTGCTTCAGGCTTTGATGAACCAGGGTCTCGTTAACGAACAACAGATTCATGAAATGCTCGCTGAAAACGAAGGGAACTTTCATGGTTCCCTCCTCGAACAGTTACTGAACGAACTGATCGAGCGCCTGGTTGAAGAGGGATACCTTACCCTTAACGAGGCGCCGCAGCGACCGCGCGAACAAGAAGCTGGTCCAGGTGGGGGTGAAGGTGAGGTTGCCGATCCTTTACCACGCGACGTGCGCTTTGAAGTGACTGAGAAAGGACTCGACTTTCTTGGATACAAGACGCTCAGAAATCTGCTCGGTAGTTTTGGGAAAAGCGCCGCCGGCCGGCACGAAACGGAACATTTATCGACGGGTGTCGAAGCTGCAGCCATCAGTAAGAATTACGAGTTTGGTGACACGATCAATCTCGATGTAAACACCACGCTTCTATCAGCGATTCAGCGGGAGGGTTTAAAGGTCCCGCTCAACCTCGAATACAAAGACCTGCACGTCTACCAGTGCGACTATCAATCGTCTTGCGCGACCGTTGTTATGCTCGATTGTTCGCATTCGATGATTCTGTACGGCGAAGATAGATTCACGCCGGCGAAGAAAGTGGCGCTGGCCATGTCGCATCTGATTAGGACCCAATACCCTGGCGACTCGTTGAAGGTTGTGCTTTTCCACGACTCTGCGGAAGAGTTGCCGCTCGGAAAACTCGCGACAACTCACGTTGGTCCGTATCACACGAACACTGCTGAGGGTCTACGGCTCTCGCGACGACTGTTGCAGGCCCAACGTAAAGAGATGAAGCAGATCGTGATGGTGACTGACGGTAAGCCAACTGCATGTTTCATCGATCAAGAATCAACTCCTTTCCGGAACCGATCTTTCGATCCCACGCGCCAGACCGGTGAATCAACGCGGCGAATTTACAAGAATTCGATGGGCGGTGACCCGTTTGTGATGGCGGAAACTTTCAAAGAGGTCCAGGCGTGTCGCAAAGCGGGAATCATGATTAACACATTTATGTTGGCGAGCGACTATTATCTGGTCGACTTCGTCAAACAAATGACGGCCATGACGAACGGCAAAGCCTATTTTGCGAACCCAAGCAATCTTTCGCAGTTTGTATTGATCGACTTTCTAAAGCGCAAAAAAACCCGTGTGCGCTGACCGCGTTTTATTCCTAAAGAAATGAGTTCACCAAAGTCCGCCCCATCAAAGGTGAAAAACACTCTGCACCCGCGAAAGGGTCGGGCACTTCTTCCGTTTCTAGTTCTGGCTCTTGGCCTGTGCTTCACCTTCCTTGTGTCGTTCTACTTTTCAAGAATGGCAGACGAGCAGGACCAGAGCCGGTTCAAGATTTCCGTCCAACAAGTCGACGGCGGGATCCGTGCTCGCATTCAAACTTCGATAGCCCTGCTGCGTGCGGGTACGGGGCTATTCGCCGCCAGCAACAACGTTGACGCGACCGAGTTTCAGAAGTTCGTCCAGCAAATTCAGTTAAACAAAAATTATCCGGGGATCCAGGGCATGGGCTTTTCGCGGAAGTTTTCTGCACGCGAAAAGGAAGCAGTTATCGCCGAAGCAAGGAAAGCGGGACATCCTAACTTCAAGCTGTGGCCCGAGCATGCCGGCGACGAAAGCCACGCGATTGTTTATCTGGAGCCGAATGATCGTCGTAACGAGGTAGCACTTGGTTACGACATGTTTCAACATCCCGTTCGTCGTGAAGCGATGGAAGCGGCGCGCGACTCGGGGGAACCAGTTGCGTCAGGGAAGGTTAGCCTGGTCCAGGAGATCGACGCTCAACAACAGTCGGGCTTTCTCATGTACGCGCCCGTTTATCGTAACGGTGCTCCTATCGATGCCGTCGAGCATCGACGGGCAGCGCTCCTTGGGTTCGTTTACAGCCCGTTTCGTGTAGATGATTTTCTAAAGCCCGTCACTAACGAACAGAGTCCCGATATCTCGTTCAAGGTTTACGACGGAGCGGAAGCGAAACCAGAGGCGCTGCTGTTCACTTCGAGTCCCAGCGCTGTTTCCGATCAGCCACCACACTTTATCGGGGAGACACAGTCACCAGTTGCAGGAAGATCCTGGACGGTTACTTATGCCACCAATCCTTCGTTTGATCTAAGTTCGAGCCGAACGTTTCTGCCATACACGTTCACTGCCGGTGTTCTGGTTAGCTGGTTGTTCTTCGCCGTAACGCGGGCTGAAGTTCGAGCGCGAACGGCCGCCGAAAGTTTCGCCGCTGAACTCCAGGCGTCTGAATTCACTATCAGACAGACGCTTGCGCAGCGCGAGCAAGCTGAACAAGCTTTGATCGCGAGCGAGGAGAGTTATCGGGAACTGGTAGAGAATGCAAACGACATCGTTTACACGCTCAACCTTGAAGGCAAAATCCTGTCGATTAACAAGGCCGCGGAAATGATTACCGGCTACACGCAGGAAGAGCTGTTGGGCCACAACATCAACGAGATCCTGACTCCGGAATCTACCACGGCCGCGCAACAGATGCTGGCGCGCAAACTCGCCGGCGCAGAGCGAGACAATTACGAGCTCGACATTATTTGTTGGGATGGGAACACGCTGACGCTGGAAGTCAGCAGCAAACTCATACGCAGCGGAACTGATGTATTCATTCAGGGAATCGCCCGTGACATTAGCAGTCGACGGCGTGCGGAAGAAGCGCTCCGCAAAGCCGATCAACGTGCTCTTTCAGAATACGAACGCTTGCTCGAACGCATCGCAAATCTCTCGCAGGTGTTGGGTACGGCACGTGAGCTCAACTCGATCTTTCGTGGCCTTCGAGATTTCACAAAGGCCTCTGTTCCGTGCGATGGCTTTTTCGTTTCGCTTTACGATCCAATCGCGGATGTGCGCACGGCTTGCTACGGCTGGGGAGATAACGAGGAGGTTGACGTTTCAGCGCTACCGCCGATGTCGGTCACTCACGCCGGTGGCCCAAACAGTCAGGCCGTGCTAACCGGGAAGGTGATTATCACCGAGGACTACATGCGCGCCACCGAAGGGCATCCTTCAGTGATCGTTGGACCAGATAACGGAATGCGTCCCCAATCATCGATAGCGGTACCGATGGCGGTAATGGGTCGAATCATTGGGACGATTGAAGTGCAAAGTTATAAACGCGCTTCGTATCGTCACGAGCATGAGACAGCCATGACAATGGCGGCAAATTTGACCGCGGTCGCGATTCAAAATGTTCGCTTGTTAAAGCGAGAAAAGTCAGCGCGTGAAACCGCTGAAGAATCGAATCGCTTGAAAGATGAGTTTCTCGCTACCGTATCTCACGAAGTGCGAACACCGCTGACTGCGATTCTGGGATGGGCCCGACTGCTGGAGAGCGGCGGGTTGGATGAAAAGGGGTCACGCCAGGCAATAGAAACGATCTGGCGCAACGCGAAATCGCAGGCGCAAATCATTGACGACATCCTCGACGTTTCGCGAATCATTACTGGTCAGCTGTCTCTCGATCTGCACCCGATTGAAGTGATTCCCATTGTCGAAGCGGCGATCAGTGTCACCCGTCCGACAGCCGAAGCGAAGAACATCACGATTGCAACGGAACTCGACCAACGACCGTTAGTTGTGTCCGGCGACGCCAATCGGCTTCAACAAGTCGTTTGGAACCTGCTCTCCAACGCAGTGAAGTTTACAAACTCAGGGGGCCGCGTAGTGCTGAGCGTGCGACAGATTGAATCGGGCGTTGAGATTCGTGTGACTGATACTGGCCAGGGCATTAAGCGCGACTTTCTGCCATTCGTATTCGATCGGTTCCGGCAAGCTGACAGCACGACGACGCGTCAACACGGTGGTTTAGGTCTCGGCCTTGCAATCGCGCGTCATCTTGTCGAAATTCATGGTGGCTCGATAAAAGGCGAGAGTGCCGGAGAAGGAAAAGGCGCGACGTTCATCGTGCGCTTGCCGTTGGTAGACTCGAGAGTGAAGGCAACGGGTGATGAAGCGCGAAATGGAGACAGCCTGATGACGATGACCGAAAACCTTTCCGGTCTTCGGATTCTGGTTGTGGACGACGATACTGACACGCTGCAATTGATGACCACCGCTTTAACGAAAAGGCACGCTACGGTGACGGCAGTGTCGTCAGCCGGAGAGGCACTGCAGGCAGTTAAAGCAAATCGGCCGGACGTCCTGGTTTCTGACATCGCAATGCCTGATGAAGATGGTTATGGTTTGATACGAAAGATTCGCGCGCTCGATGGTGAGTCGGAGCCAGTGATTCCGGCGGTGGCCATCACGGCGTACGCGAAAGAAGAGGATCGAAGTCGAGCTTTGTCTTCCGGCTTTCAGGCGTATCTAGCAAAGCCCGTTGAACTGACGGAACTGATCTCGGTTATAGCCAAGGCGGCACGGAGAGAGTTCTGATTTGATTTTCGCACTTATTCAGCCGCAGATCCTCGCAGATGGACACAGATCCGAACGAAGTTTGCTTTAAAGTGACCTTCAGCCTTCTTCTTTTGATCTGTGTTCATCTGCGAAGATCTGCGGCTGAATAAATCCGAAATCCGACATAGAGACCTGGTGGATCTGCTTCATGCCTAAGACGCGTATCAACAATATCGACATTACCTACGACGACACTGGCTCAGGACCCGCTGTCGTGCTAATTCACGGCTACCCATTCAATCGTTCAATGTGGGCCGAGCAGGTGTCGGCTCTAGCCGATAGCTATCGAGTTGTGACGTTAGATCTGCGAGGTCATGGCGAAAGCGAAAGTTCAACTGGCGCCTCGACTATGAAGTTGATGGCCCAGGATGTCGCGGCGTTGATGGATGAACTGCAGATCGACCGTGCCGTTATCGGCGGTCTATCGATGGGCGGCTACGTAACGCTCGCGTTTTATCAGTTATTTGCCGAGCGGGTGGAAAAATTGTTGCTCGCCGATACGCGCGCGCAGGCAGATACAGAAGAAGCCAAAGCCACGCGAGGCGATCAAGTCCAGCAGATACAAGCCGACGGTATGACGGGCATCGTCACCGCGATGTTGCCAAAGCTGTTGAGTCCGGAAACAGTTAGCAAGCAACCGGAGATCGTGAAACGCGTTCGCGACATGATGATGCATACGAGCCCTGAGGGCGCGATAGGAGCGTTGCGAGGTATGGCTGAACGCGAAGACCAAACTGAGCGGTTGTCGCAGATCAACGTCCCGGCACTGATCGTGGTTGGAAAAGAAGATCCGATTACCCCGGTTGCAGATTCGCAGAAGATGCACGAGCGCATCGCGGGCTCACAATTAGTCGTGATCGAGAATGCCAGCCATGTTTCGAATATTGAACAGTCCGAGCAATTCAATCGGGCGCTGAGGGAGTTTTTGAGCAGCTAAGAATATCCACAGATTACGCAGATTACACAGATTAATGACCAGGCGGCTGAGTTGAGCGATAAAGGAAAAGTGGTTTGAATGCGAGCCTCTTTACTTTGTTATCCCTAATCTGCGTAATCTGTGGATATTTTTTTGCGATCGAATGACATTCAAGAAGTTCATCATTGAAGAGCGCGTTCGTTGGGGTGATGTCGACGCCGCACGTATCATCTTCTACGGCTCCTACATTCACTTCTTCGAATTTGCGGAGACAGAGCTTTTCCGCGCGGTCGGTTTGCCGTATGGAGTGATGTTTGACGAGCTCGGAATCTGGCTGCCGCGCGTTCATCTCGAATGTGACTTCCATCGCGCCGCTCGTTTGGACGATCTACTCGAAGTCAGTGTTTACGTCGGACACTTTGGAAACAAGTCGATGCGGTTGGACTTTGAAGTGCGACGAAAAGGCGAAGAAGAGTTGATCGCCACTGCGAACTTCATACTTGCCGCCGTCAAACAGGATACGTTTGAAACTGTCCGCGTGCCGGATACCGTTCGGGAACGGCTGGCGCCATACGCCGACATTGATCCCAACATTAATCAATGACAGACATTTCAGAAGAACTCGATGAGCAGACGATTGATCGCGAGCCGATCAATCAATTCAAACGTTGGTTTGAGGATGCAGTCGCGTCGGGAATGAAACTTCCCGAAGCAATGACGCTAGCGACCGCGACTCGCGACGGTAAACCTTCTGCTCGAGTGGTTTTGTTGAAAGGCGTCGACAGCGATGGGTTCGTGTTCTATACGAATTATCGAAGTGCGAAAGCGCGCGACCTCGAAGCAAATCCCCACGCAGCGTTGGTGTTCTATTGGTCGCAATTTGATCGGCAGGTTCGAGTTGAAGGGACGGTGGAGCGTGTGTCGACGGAGGAGTCGCGGGCCTACTTTAAGACAAGACCCCGCGAAAGCCAGATCGGAGCGTGGGCTTCACCGCAGAGCAATGTTATCGAGAACCGAGAAGTGCTTGAGGCTCGCGTCGCCGAATTAGAGCAGCTTTATGGTGATGGTGAGCTTGAATGTCCCGAGCACTGGGGCGGTTATCGCGTGAAGCCGACGCGGATCGAGTTTTGGAAAGGCCGCTTAGGTCGACTTCACGATCGAATTGTTTACGAAAGAGACGGAACGCACTGGAACATCAACCGTCTTGCTCCGTGACGAGAAGTACGAGCCGCAGATTCACACAGACAAACGCAGATCAGAACAATCAGAATTACTAGCAGATCAGAACCATAAGAATTACTAAACTTGCTGACTCTCTGTTCTAACTCCGATCTGTGTTCATCTGCGAAAATCTGCGGCTCATTTTTGGGTCCGAAGAATCTGCGGCCCCCCTATTATGGTTTCAAGGCGCTCTTCACCAGTTTCTTCTTCAAATCCAAATAGCCCTGTTCGCCCGCAACGAGATCACCCAACACCCGCTTCACGCCGCGATGTCCGCGTGCGAATTCGATCATGCGCTCTGTGAAAGGCGCGCCCCAGAAATTTCCATAAAAGCGGCGACGCATCTGTGCTGCCCGTCGTAACTCGCCGCCAAAATCTTTTCGCCAGTTCACCTCGTATTCATTCGGTTTGCCAGCCAACCAGCATTCCGCAAACAGTTCCGCGGAACGCAACGCGTAGTAAATGCCTTCGCCTGTGACCGGATCGGCGAAACCCGCGGCATCGCCGAGTAATGCCCAGTCATTGCCGGACGCGCTTCGTGTGTCCCAAGTTTTGTCAGCAAGACCGGGAATTCGCGCAGCATAGCGCTCAGCAGTCAGTTTGAGGTGCTCATGAATTCGAGTAGCTTCAGGAGATTCGGTCGCATTGGTCCAAAATCTCTTTGCGCCGTGCCTGCGCCCGTAATACCCGACCATGAAACTCCACAGCAGATCGTCAAGTGGCTTGTGCTCAAATGCATCTTGCGTGGTCGCAATGCCGAACGAGATGTGGTCCGGGCGCGGAAACGCCCAGGCGTATCCAACCCAACGCGGCAAAAATGCGACGACGGTTGGAGACTCACCTGTCGACGGAAGCGGTGCGCGATAGCCAAATGCGACTTCCATGTCAGACGGGGCAAGTGGTCCCGCAAGCATCTTGGCGATCCCACTATTCGCGCCATCTGCGCCAACTAAAATTCCGCCGCCCCATTCCTTGCCGCTTTCACTTCGAATAATCCACCCCCTATCGGATCTCTTCACTTTGCGCGCGGAGATCTTTTCAGCGAACACTTTCGCCCCCGCATCACGGGCACGATCGCGTAGGTATGAATCAAAGGCGACGCGAGAATAAATCGCAAAGGGTTCGTCGAGTTTCAGATGAAGCTTCTTACCGGAAGGAGCGTAGAGATCGAGTTCGTTGATTGTTCTGCCGACAGCATCGAGCAATTGCGGCCAGGCCTTCAACGCTTTCGCTGTTACGCCACCGCCACATGCTTTCGGCTCGCCTTCGGGACGACCATCGAACAGCGCAACACGAGCGCCGCCTTTTGCGAGCAGTTCGGCAGCGAACGAACCTGCGGGCCCCGCCCCGATGATTAAGAGATCAAACTTTTCCATTTCCGGCATAATGATACGGGCGCCGCTTACACGAACAAAATAGCGCTGCAGATTTTTGCAGATGGGAATTAGAAAAGAGAGTCAACAGTTTTACTAATTCTAATTGTTCTGATTTGCGTTTATCTGTGTAAATCTGCGGCTCGTACTCCTCGTGGCCCTTCTATCGTCGTTGTGATGTGGCTTGAAGCAGGGATAGAATCCACCTGCTCAAAGCATAACCCTCGTTCATAGCCGTTCTCGCGAATCAGTCATGGCTGATCAAAGCGCGCTCGTGTTTTCGGGAATTGTTCCACATCCTCCCATCATGGTGCCGGAGGTTGGACAAGAGTCGATCGCTGACGTCCGTTCGTCCATCGACGCGATGACCGAATTCACGAGGCGTCTAGTCGACAGCAATGCTGAAACCGTAATTCTCATTTCTCCGCATGCGCCTCTGGAGCTTGATTCGTTTGTCGCGTACGACGGGCCTGAAGTGCAGGGCGATTTCGCAAACTTTCGTGCGCCCAACACTCAACTGACTGCGCCAGTCGATCAAGAACTGCTCGACGCGATTGTGAGACACGCTTCCGCAAACAACTATGTTATCGAAAAGATCACGAATTCTAAGTTGGACCACGGTACCGCCGTGCCGTTGTATTTCCTACTGAAGAACGGTTGGCGTGGAAAAGTCGTGGCACTCGGCTACAGTTTTCTCTCCATTGACGACCATTTGGCGTTCGGCAGTTGTATTCGTAAAGCCGTCGACGATACCGGCCGGTCAGTGGCTTTTGTTGCGAGCGGGGATCTCAGTCACCGGCTCAGACCGAATGCTCCTGCCGGTTACAACCCTAATGCTTATCTGTTCGATCAGCAGGTGGTTCATGCTATGGAGGAGAACAATCCACAGAGTATTGTTCAGATCGATCCGAATTTGCGAAAACTCGCTGGTGAGTGTGGCTATCGATCAATGGTAGTTGCTATCGGTGCGACGCGCGGGATCGAGTCACACTGTGAAGTGCTTAGCTACGAAGCACCTTTTGGCGTCGGCTATCTGGTGGCCCAACTCACCGACGGCTCAGGTGCAAAGATCGACGGACAGGAACTCCCCAAGCTGGCGCGAGAAGCCGTAGAAACCTTTACTCGTCAGCACACTGAGATCAAACCCGAGGCACGCCTGTCAGAATTTCTCGGGCTTCCGGCGCCGTGTTTCGTTTCACTTAAAACACTCGATGGAGAGTTGCGTGGTTGTATCGGGACGATTGAGGCTATGCAGCCCACTTTAGCTGAAGAGATAGTGGCAAACGCCATCAATGCGGCCACACGAGACCCGCGGTTTTCTGAAGTTACTGAAGACGAGCTCGCAAATTTAAAGTATTCGGTGGATGTTCTGTTGCCCGCGGAGCCTGCTCAATTTGAGGATCTGGATCCGCAGGTGTTTGGCGTGATTGTCGAAGATAGCGAAGGGCGAAGAGGATTATTGTTGCCTGACATTCCCGGAGTAGACAACGCTCAGCAGCAGGTCGAGATCGCAACACGCAAGGCAGGCATTCCTCCTGGCAAACCCGTCCAGTTATCGCGGTTCAAAGTGGAGCGCTTTCGAGAGCGCTAAACAAAATCACTAGCCGCAGATTTACACAGATAAACGCAGATCAGAATAATAGAATTAGCGACGAGCTTATTGATTCTGATCTGCGTTTCCTTGCGTAAATCTGCGGCTCAAAATCCCCGCTTAGACGTCGAGGTTGCGGACGTCCAAGGCATTGTCCTCAATGAACTTCCGGCGGGGTTCAACCGCATCTCCCATCAGCACTGTGAAGATTTCGTCAGTTTCAACTGCGTCGTCGATCCTCACTTCCAACAAAGTTCTCTTCTCCGGATTCATAGTCGTTTCCCACAACTGTTCCGGATTCATTTCGCCGAGTCCTTTGTAACGCTGAATCGTCAAATCCTTCTTCGCAGCCGCAAGAACCTTCTCGAGTAATGCCTCGCGCGTCGGCACTTCTTCGCTCGTGCCGTTTTCTCCAGAGACGAACGGAGCCGCAAGTTTCTCTTCAAGGTTCATATAAATCTCAACGGCCTTCTGAAACTCAACGTAGCTGGCAAAGTTCCAGTCGATTGAGACGTTTACACCGGACACTGCAACGACTTCCAGGGCAAAAAGGCCGTGTTCTTCATCAGGGCTTAATTCCACCTCGTAACGCGCCTTCATCATTGCCCTTTGAATTTTCTCCATCAGATCGCCGTCCTGAAATGTCTTCCGGAGCGTCTGGCCCTGTTGACGGAGTATGCCCTTGCGGCCACCTAGCGATTCGAGAAGGATCTGCAACAACTGGCTATCTCCACCAAGCCTTCGGATTACTCGGTCGCAGTAGTTTTTGAACTCGACCATCTTCTCTAACGACTTAGCCAGCTCTTTCCCATCCAGAACTTGATCGGAGCCGGCTGACTTCACGCTCATGTCTGTCGTCGCCTGACGCATGAGATAACGAATCATTGAGCCTTCGTCTTTGATGTACTCTTCTTTTTTGCCGCGCTTAACTTTGAATAGAGGAGGCTGTGCGATATAGACGTGGCCTCGTTCTACAAGCTCGGGCATCTGACGATAGAAGAAGGTCAACAACAACGTTCGAATGTGCGAGCCATCGACGTCGGCGTCCGTCATCAGGATTATCTTGTGATAGCGAAGCTTCGTGATGTCGAAATCTTCTTTGCCGATACCGGTGCCGAGCGCGGTAATCAATGATTTGATTTCACTGTGCCCCAGCATCTTGTCGAATCGGGCTTTCTCAACATTCAGAATCTTTCCTTTAAGAGGAAGGATGGCTTGATTACGTCGATCGCGACCCTGCTTTGCTGATCCACCCGCCGAATCGCCCTCGACGATGTAGATTTCCGACTGGGCGGGATCTCGCTCCTGGCAATCAGCTAGCTTGCCCGGCAACATGCTTGAACCAAGCGCGCCCTTTCGCACGATCTCGCGAGCCTTTCGGGCGGCCTCGCGTGCGCGTGCGGCGTCAAGGGACTTGCCCACTACCTTCCGGGCCACCGTTGGATTCTGTTCGAGGAATTCGGTCAATCGATCGTTTAAGAACGATTCGACGGCGCCTTTGACGTCAGAATTGAGTTTTCCTTTTGTCTGTCCTTCGAATTGCGGCTGCGGCAATTTCACAGAAATCACCGCCACCAACCCTTCACGCACATCGTCGCCTGTCAAAGATCCTTTGAAGTTCTTCGCTAAACCCGACGACTGGGCGTAGGCATTGATGGTGCGCGTGAAAGCGGAGCGGAAGCCCGACAAGTGCGTCCCACCATCGACGGTGTTGATGTTATTGGCGAATGAATAGACTTTCTCGTCGTATCCGTCGTTGTATTGAATAGCAACTTCTATTGAAAGCGCGTCGCTCTCTTTTTCGAAGTAGATCGGCTTGTCGTGCAGAGTGCTTTTGTTCTTGTTCAGGTGCTTAACAAACTCTGCGATGCCGCCCTTGTAATAGAACTCGTGTGAACGCTCCGGTTCCTCGCGTTCGTCTTTGATGGTTATACGAATGCCTTTGTTTAGAAAAGCCTTTTCTCGGAGACGTTCGGAAAGCTTGTCGAAACTGAAAGCTGTTTCGGTAAAGATCTGCGGATCGGGTTGAAACGTTACTTTCGTTCCGCGCTTCCGGGTTTTACCCGTCTGCTTCAGCGGCGCGACCGGGATGCCACGCTGGTACTCTTGCTCATACGTCTTGCCGTCGCGCCAGATTTCGAGATGCAGATGTTCTGACAAAAAGTTGACGCACGAAACGCCTACTCCGTGCAGGCCTCCCGAGACCTTGTAAGCGTTCGAATCAAACTTGCCGCCAGCATGAAGCTTCGTCATCACCACTTCAGCAGCCGAGCGTCGCTCTTTCTTGATCTCGTCCACTGGGATGCCGCGACCGTTGTCGATAACTGTTATCGAGTTGTCGAGATGGATCGCGACTTCGATCGTGTCGCAGAAGCCTGCGAGAGCTTCGTCAATCGAGTTGTCGACCACTTCGTAGACGATATGGTGGAGGCCTATCTCACCGGTTGAACCGATGTACATAGCCGGCCGTTTGCGAACAGCTTCGCGCCCTTCGAGAATGGTTATCGAGGAAGAGTCGTAAGCCTGGCCTTTCTTATTCACTGTCGATCCTACTGTTGCCAATTAAGTCTCCTGTCGTACTTCCAAAATGTCTTTAGCGGTCCACGAAAAGCTCCTACGCAACCTCCGCCCTGGTCCCCCGATTCACCACCGCACCCTCCTCGATTTCGTACACACTTGCCCGAGAAAGAAATCCTTCAACATGGCTCCGTTTTGAGGTAGTGATGAAGGTTTGCGTACGATCTTCAAGGTATTCGAGAAGGTGACGGATCCTGCTTTCATCTAGTTCGGCGTCGACGTCGTCAATGATGAAAATCGGAGCTTCACGCGCGGTCAAATTATACAACGAAATTGCCGCTAAGTCTAATAATAACAATGCGCTACGCTGTTGCCCGGAACTGCCAAAAGCGCGGATTTCGCGACCCTCTAACAGGACCTCCAAATCATCGCGATGCGGCCCGACCAGGGCATGCCCGGAGGCGATTTCGGCCTGTAGCCGCAACCGCAATCTCGTGTCGAGCAGATCCTCATAAGCCGTCAAGTCGCCCTTGCCTTCGAGTGCGGAGAGGTAGCGAACACTGAGATGCCTGCGATCAAAAAGCTGTCGCTCGAGTGCAAGACTCAAACTCATCACATAATCGCTTCTCTCACGATGCATGATGGCTGCTAGTTTGATGAGCTGATCATTCCATGGGCCGATCAGTTGCTCGACTTTGTTTAGTGGTGAATTCTCTTCGTTCGCATTTTGCAGAATCCTATTCTTCTGTTTGAGCACACGCGTGTAGTCGGCCATCGTTTGTAGATATGCCGGCTTGATTGAAGAGACGCCGCGGTCGAGAAAACGTCGTCGCGCTTCGGGTGCGCCCCGCACGATCTCGAGGTCCGGAGCGGTGAAAGAGAACACCGGCAGTTGCGACAAGTAGCGCGTCAACGATTCCTTCTTCTGATTAACGAAGATTGCTTTGGTGTTTTCCTGAAGACTGACTTGAAGGTGTCGCTCTAAACTCTCGCCGGCCGTTACAGTGCCTCGAACGATCGCCAACGTCTCACCAAAACGAATCGCTTCCTGCAGGCGTTGAGTGCGAAACGACTTGGTCCGCGCCAGAACATTGATTGCTTCCAGCCAGTTGGTTTTGCCTTGTCCGTTGTTGCCGTAGATGATGTTAAGACGGGAGCCCCAGGCGATCTTTCCACTCAAATTTCGAAAGTTGATCGCCTCAATAGCAGAGAGCAGCATGAAGGGATTTTAGCATACGGACCGCATCCTCATTCGAAAGGTTAGGTGCCCGAATGTTTTGCCTGATGTCCTCACGTGGGCTCGTGATAATCTCCAGCCGTGCGTCGTTCGGCTAATCAACACCGCTCGGATCTGACGTGGTCTACCAGAAACATTCTGGCTATCGCGTTCTTCGTTACCTTCCTGACAATTCAGATCGTCGTGCCGGTGTTGAAGTTAACTTCACCACGGCCTGCAAGATTTGGCTGGCACATGTGGACCTCTCGCAAACGAAATCCGCAGTTTGTCATGACTATGAAAGACGGGAGTGTGAGTCCGGCTATTCTGTCGACTTATCTGGGGCTCAGTCGCGGAGAACTGGATATTCGAGAAGCTATGCCCGCACACCTCTGCCGTGTTGTTCCTGACGTTGCCTCCGTACAAACCAAACCGCTCGATTCTGAACCTTCCAGGGTCTACTCGTGCCCCTGACTAAACTGTTGATGCGGCTACTCCAACTTCGCGCAGATGCACGCTCGCTCGCAGTCGCTCGGATAACGCTCGCCGTTTGTGCATTCGCTTTGGCTTGGGAGAACTGGCGGATCTTGTCGCGACTGCTGAACCCGATAATTGTTCGGCTGCCCTACTTTGAATGGTTACCGCGACTACCTGTTAGTGCCTTGCCAGTGTTTATTGGAGCCTGGGTTATTGCTTCAGCAGCTTTTCTATTGGGTTGGAAGACACGAGTGGCAGGAGCAATCATCACAGGTTTATGCGGGTACACGTTGCTCCTCGACCAGCAACTCTACAGCAATCACCTGTACCTTTTTTTCCTGATAGTTCTGCTGCTTAGCGTCGCTGACTGTGGAGCTGCTCTTTCGCTCGACTCACTGCACAAAGGTACTCACGACACAGTCGCCGGATGGCCTGCGCTCCTACTGATGGTCCAAGTCTCACTTGTGTATTGCTTCTCTGCGCTGGCCAAACTTACTCCGCAATATCTATCAGGCGACGTGCTATCACAGACATTCAAGCAACAAGGTTGGTTAGTGTTCCCGCTTTCCTGGCGCAGCGCTCAAGTGTTGAGCGTGTTGGCGGTATTAGCAATCGTGTTGGAGTTGTTTATTGCGTTTGGCCTCTGGAACAAACGGCTACGCTGGTTCGCAGTAGTCGGTGGTCTTGCGCTTCACGCGTTCATCCTCACAACGCTCGACTCCAGCAGACTATCGCTCGGCGTCTTCGCGTTGGAAATGTTTGCGCTGTATCCGCTCTTCTTTCGGCCTCTTCAGTCGTCGTCTCGCTAGGCTTCCGCGCAACAAAAAGCACGACGGGAAATTTGATGATTCCCGTCGTGCACGTTTGCTAGTGCTGATTAACTTGTAAGTTTCGGAATCAAATTCTCATCGGCATCACGATGTACTTGTAATCATAATCACCGTTTTCAGCGGGCTTCAGTTCAGCTTGTGAGTTTCCATCCTTGAAGTCGAACGCTACTTTCGCGTCACCAATTACGTTCAAAAACTCCTGCAGATACTGCGCATTGAAACCAATATCAGTTTCTTCACCGCTGTATTCCGTCTGCAGCGTTTCGTTGGCTTCGCCTTCTTCCGCGTTTTGTGAACTGATAACAAGTTGGTTTGGCTCGAGGTGAAAACGAATAGCGTGGGATCTTTCATCGGCCATCAATGCCACTCGTCTGATGGCCAGGTTAAGCAGACTGCTGTTAAATTCAACCGACTTATCGTTGTTCTTCGGCATCACCATTTCGTAGTTAGGAAACTGGCCGTAGAGCATCCGAGAGATCAGGAGTCGAGCGCCCACTTCGAAGTAAATATGATTCTCATCCATTCCCAGACTGATTTCCTCATCAAAACCGGTCGTCAGTTTCGTGAGCTCGGCTAAGGTTTTGCGCGGAATCAATGTGTCGATCGATTGTGTGGTTCCGTTCTTGCTAACGCCTTTTTTCTCCACGTACGCGAGCCGATGACCATCAGTCGTGACCATCTTTGCGCCCGTTTCGTCGAGTACGAATTTGGCGCCCGATAGCGTGTAGCGTGATTCCTCCTGGGTGATTGCGAAGATAGTACGGTCAATAAAAGTCTTGAGTACACTGGCTTGAATTTTGGTGGGAGCAGACTTAAACGTCGGCACTTCCGGAAATGCATCGCGGGCTACTCCAACCATTTTGAAGCGAGCCCGGTCGCACTTCACCGTAACCCAATCATTATCTTCCTTTTTGAAACTGACGGGCGCGTCTGGCAGGAGTCGCGCGATCTCAAACAGTTTCCTCGCCTGAACGCACATGGAACCTGGTGTCGTGATCTCCTCCGCATCCATGTCGCAACGGATTGTGACATCGAGGTCGGTACCGGTGATCCTGATTGAGTTTTCCCCAACCGACTCGAGAAGGATGTTTGAGAGCACGGGAATCGTGTTCTTCTTCTCGACGACTCCCTGCACGAAACTGAGTTCCTTTTGAAGGTTTTGTTTACTAACTACGAATTGCATTGCGTCGGCTCCTTCAGCTTTCGGCATCACACGCGACATGCTTCTACCTCTAAGTAAAAATAAGAATTAAAAAACCCTAGCAGTAATAGTAGTAACTGTGGAAAAGTGGATAAGTCCTTAAACTTTACCAGCAGAACATTTAGATACTGCGGAAGCCTGTGGAAGTATTTCGAAAACCACGACAGCTCTTCGGAAAAAGTATGTGGACGGGAACCTTATCACATTTTCCACAAAACTTTCTCTGTGGGATGTGCAAAACTTCAAAGCTAAGTTTGTAACGACTCGGATAACTCGGTGATGAGACGTTGCAGCGTCTGATCACTACCGACGAGCGTTTCAATCTTGTCAACTGAGTGGATCACAGTCGTGTGATGTTTCCCACCGAACGCCCTGCCTATTTCCGGATAACTAGTCTTCGTCAGATGTTTGCAAAGATACATCGCGATCTGGCGCGGATGTGAAATGTGGCGCGCGTTATTCTTCGAGAGCAGTTCGTCGACACTGAGTTTATAGGTCGTGGCTACGAGTTTCTGAATCTGCTGAATCGTAATTACACCCGGCTCTTCTTCTTTTGCGATATTTCGAATCGCGTCCTGGGCTAAGGCCTTCGAGATCGGTTCGCCGCGCAACGACGAAATAGCGATCAACCGAACCAGCGATCCTTCCAATTCGCGTACATTGCTTTTCACGCGACTGGCAATAAACATTGCGACATCATCGGGAATTGGAACACCAATCAAATCGCCCTTTCGTTTCAGGATAGCGATCTTGGTCTCGAGGTCAGGTGGCTCTAAATCAGCAATCAAGCCCCATTCGAACCGCGAGTGTAACCGCTCCTCGAGCGTCGGTATTTCACGCGGGGGACAGTCTGAACTGATCACGATCTGTTTCTGCTGATCATAGAGAGCATTGAACGTGTGAAAGAATTCTTCCTGGGTACGCTCTTTGCCAGCGATAAACTGCACATCGTCAATCAACAAGACATCAACTGATCGATACTTCTCACGGAAGCTCTGGGTCTTGTCGTAGCGAATGGCGTTTATGAGGTCGTTCATAAACTTCTCAGACGAGATGTAGCAAACGCGCAGGTGGTGATTGCGAGTTTTGATCGCATGACCGCATGCGTGCATCAAATGCGTCTTGCCCAAGCCCACACCGCCGTACAAATAAAGTGGGTTGTAGGTTCTGCCAGGAGCTTCAGCTACCGCCATCGAAGCTGCGTGAGCAAACTGATTGCACGTCCCGACGACAAAACTCTCGTAGGTGTACTTGGAGCTAAGCGATGGTTCTGGAGGCGCGAGCGGTTGAATATCGGGTGCTGCGGCAGGCCTCGGGCTCTCTAACTTCATCGCCGGCGCCGCAGCCGAAAAAGATCCGGATCGCTGTTGTGACACAGGATCATTCACGACCGGCAACGTTTCGGAAACCCGCGAGGTCTCTCCGTCTATCAACCATATCAAGGAGTAGCCATCAAGTAGCAATCGCTTAAGCGAGTCTTCAATTATCGTGGCGTAATGTGTAACCACCCAATCTTTGACGACCTGATTTGGAGCTCGCAACGTTATGACACGCTGAGCAGCATCGAGTCGTTCAAACCTAATTGGTTGGAACCACGTGTCGAGTGTCTGCTGGTTTAGTTTGGTCTTTAGAGAGAGAAGGACGGTATCCCAGACGTTAGTGGTTACTAAATTCATCAAATTAGTGGAGCCGGGAGGGTTCAATCTGACCTGCGCTCACGCAACAGAACGGTACACTTCGTGTAGAGGCGGTTGAAGTTGAAACCGATCTGTATAAAGAGCAGCAAGCTTGCTGATTAACACGAAATACTTTTCCACAAGGTTTTCCACAGGTTTGTGGAAAATGTCAGCACCGGTTAAAGTAAAGCTTTAAAGTCGTTCCCTATCAACTACTTACAGTCGCTTATCGTTGCAAACCAGCGGAGACTAACACAGAACTTTCGATTCGATCAAGCGACTAACGAGAATAAAACACTGCAACGAGCGATGGTTCTTGTGGCTTCGAAATCGGTATGGTTCCCGTACATTGAAGCGGCTCAAGCTTCTCGGGGAAGCGGGGCAGATGCCACCTGGTATTGGAGCCGCGTCGAGTCCTAACCACCTCTGTGACAGCGTCGAACAGCAATCCGGAACGGAAGAGTTAATACCGCACCGTTTCTTGACATAACCTCAAGCGGCATTTAGTCTTGGCATTTTCGTTTAGAGGAGAAACTTGCGTCTATGTCGAAGAGAACGTTCCAACCTAACAACCGTCGACGCGCTAAGACCCACGGTTTTCGCGCCCGCATGGCTACCAAGAATGGCCGACTGGTGCTGAAGCGGCGTCGGGCAAAAGGAAGAAAGCGACTCACACCGGCTCATTACTGATAAGTAATGGCGTCATGCGCGAAAATTTGCGGGACTCAGAAGAATTCCAACACGTATATAGAAACGGCAAGCGCTACGACGGAGCGTTAATTACCGTTTTCGTAATTGAGAATCAAAATTCTCAACATCGGTTGGGAGTTACAGCTTCGAGAAAGGCGTTGGGGAAAGCTGTTCAACGCAATCGCGCCAAGAGACTTCTGCGCGAAGCGTTTCGATCAAGCGAAGAATCGTTGCAGGCGTTGGCCACAAGTTACGATTGGGTGTTGAATGCTAAGGCGAGGATATTGAGCGAAAAACTTCAAGGACCCGCCTCGGAGTTTCAGCAAATAATCGAGAAGGTCAGGAAGGTCGAAACGCTAGCGACACAAAAGTAGCGACATAGTCGTGAAGACGGTTTTAATAGCATTACTGAAAGGTTATAAACTGGCGCTTTCACCGCTACTGCCTCCCTCTTGCAGATTCATTCCCACGTGTTCCGAATATGCCATGGCTGCGATTCAGCGCTACGGCGCCGCTCGTGGTAGCTGGCTTGCCGTCCGTCGAGTGCTGCGGTGCCATCCCTTTCATCCTGGTGGTTACGATCCAGTGAAGTGATGTGCTGGGCGGTTTTCTAAATTTGGTCTGATACTGATCGACTCCTGAATGCAAACAAAACGACTGATAATCGCGCTGCTGTTGTCGTCCGCCATTCTGTTTCTGTGGACGTACTTCACTCCGAAGCCTCCGCAAAACCAAACCGGTCAACCTGGTGCGGCTGAGGCGTCGCCGTCACCTTCTGCGCAGGCGGCAAACTCTGCGTCTCCAAGTCCGTCGACAGCGCCAGCCACGTCGACTAATCCGACGACTCCGACTGCCTCGAGCACTGCACCGAAGAGAGTTCTAACCATCAATACCCCGCTATATCAGGCGAAATTCGACACGCTCGGCGCAGAGCCGGTGAGTTGGATCATCCTGAAGAACAAACGAACTGAGACACCAATTCATTCGTCTGCGAGCACCAGGAAGAATAAGGTCGATCTACAACTGATTTCTCCGAAGGGACTCGAGCGCCAACCTCGCGAGGTTCCTCTCCAGTTGAGAACTGGCGATTCGTCTCTCGACTTCGCTCTTAGTTCGAGCACGTACAAAGTTGAGGGTATCCCGGCGACTGAAGGCGACTCAGAAATAACGCTCGCACCGGGAGAGCGAAAGCAGATCACATTTGTTTTGGAAGATGCGAACGGACTCCAAGTCCGTAAGACATTCGAATTCGACGCCGAGCGATACGACACCGATCTCGCAGTATTGGTCAAGCGCGGCGATGCTGTTGTTCCGCAGGTAAAGCTGACCATTGGCCCAAGTATTGGCGACCAGGGAGTTGCGCATCACACATTCTATTCAGTTGCACCGGAAGCGATCGGATTTGCTGGCGACCAAATCCAACGACATCCGGCCGCCGGTATTAATGGAAATAAGAACAACCCGGACCACCTGACAATTGGTGGACCCGTTGATTGGGCAGGTGTGGGCGACACTTACTTTGCGATGGTGGCGGTTCCTGGTCAGAAACTAGAAGGCTTGGAATACCGAACAGTCGCGTACGAGCACAAGACAAACGGGACGACAGAAAAGCGATACGTGATCACTGGCTTAGTTCCCATTGCTGCTGATGGTTCACGCAATGTCGTTTATACGGGGCCGAAAGATCACTATCTACTAAAAGACGCCAACAAAGAGGTGACAGCACGTGTCGGTCGAACGATCGATCTCGACGGACTGATTGACTACGGATGGCTGGCCTGGTTGTCGCGGCCGCTGTCTGAGCCGATCCTCTTCTGTATTACTTATCTCCATAAAGTCACCGGCAGTTATGGCGTCGCGATCATCCTGTTTACGATCGGTGTCTACTCACTTTTCTTTCCATTGAAGTGGCGCTCTTCAAAAGCAATGAAGAAAGCACAGAGACTCGCGCCGCAAATGAAAGAGCTGCAGGAAAAAATTAAGGGGATGAAGCAAAACGATCCCCGACTAAAGGAGTTGCAGATGGAGCAGCTCCGCCTTATGAAGGAAGGAAATCCCCTGGGAGGCTGCCTCCCACTTTTAATTCAGATGCCCTTCCTCTTTGCTCTTTATAGGGCCATCACGATCTCCGTCGACTTTCGTCAGGCGACGTTCCTTTGGTTGCCGGATCTATCGGGCGGTGATCCGTTTCACATTCTCGAAGTGTTGATGGCCGGCACGATGATCGTTTTGCAATTGATTACGCCTGCACCATCCGCCGATCCTTTGCAGAGAAAAATAATGGCGATCGGTATGCCGATATTCATGCTTTACGTGCTCTGGGGTGCGCCGTCCGGTCTGCTTGTTTATTGGTTGGTCGGTAATATCGTTGGGTTCACCCAGCAGTTTGTGATAAACCGTTGGACTCAAACCGAAGAAGAAAAAAAAACCGCGCCGGTAACGACGGGCGCCAAGATGACGGGACGTAAAAAGCCTGCGTGAAAATGAAGGGAATCTAAATGGAAGACGTGTGGCAGCAGGCGGCTAGTTTTCTTGAGGATATTTTTGCGCGCACGGATTTGGAGTTGCGCGTTGCAGTTAAGCGGCGCTCAACGGGATCTGTTCTCGATATTGAGGGCGCCGATTCCGAGTTATTGCAATCGCAAACCGGAGAACTGCTGGAGGCAGTGCAACATCTCATAAACCAGATCTTCGGACGTCAATTACCGGCGGGTGAACGATTGGTTTGTGATGTCGAAGGCTTTCGAGCAACGCGCGAAGCCGAGCTACAGGCAATGGCAAACCTCGCTGCCAAGCGTGTGAGAGATAGCGGGGTTTCATTTACGTTTCAACCGATGAACGCAAATGAACGTCGGATAATCCATCTAACCCTCGCTGACCAGGAAGATCTTTATACCGAATCGATCGGTGAAGGATCGGAACGTAAACTGAAAGTCGGC
>DATJKB010000716.1:0-2931 GCA_035491875.1 Pyrinomonadaceae bacterium
CCGAAGTTGCCTGTTTGAATAGAAGCGTGCCGCTGAGATGGGCAATCATCTGAGATAAGTAATTAAATTAATCTGGTAAAAGGCGGAGAGATTGTAACAGAACGATCCACAGTTCAAGGTGCGAAACATCGGCGGTCAAGCTTCCGTTTCATATCTCAAGCTGACCAATTGCAGGTAGGGAAGGAGCTTGCCCCGCTCAATATCCAGAACACTGAAGCTCCGGGAAACTGCTCAACGAATGTCCGATACGCTTCAGCTTGTCGTCAACGTTCGCCGCATTCAACTCCCAAAGTCAGCGAAATCTGCGGACCGGTTCTTTCCCCTAATAGTTCCACCAGTAATCTTCCCAATTCTCCATTATTCCGCTGAGAAGTCCTTAGTTCTTACCGAGTTGAGATTAGGGAACGTCGACGACAAGCTGAAGCGTATCGGACATTTGTTGAGCGTATCGATCGTTGCCGATTCCCGTCCTGTTGAGAGTAGGGAACGTTGACGACAAGCTGAGCAGTTTCGGTGAGCTTGACTGTTATGCAACTGCCTCCGCTTGTGAGAATTCTAAAAAGTCATTCAATAGCGCTATACTTGCCCTGACAGGTCCCTCGAATGAAATCCGAGAAAATATCAGAACTGACAACCAGCCGCTTGAGTGTTTATCTTCGCTGCCTGAATGCACTCGACGCCGCCGGGATCAAGACGATTTCATCACAGGCACTAGCAGAACAATTCAATCTAAACTCAGCTCAGATACGGAAGGACCTTGGGTACTTCGGCGAATTTGGTGTGCGCGGGGTTGGCTACTACGTGAAAGATCTGCGCGATCACATTACCAAGATCCTGGGATTGGATAAGCCGCATCGCGTAGGCATCGTTGGAGCTGGAAGATTGGGAACGGCGCTGGCGGATTACAACGGCCTTGAAAGGTCGAACTTCACGGTGGCAGCGCTCTTTGATAACGAGAAGCAGAAGATTGGGCAACGAGTCGGTGAGGCCCGGATCCTGATTCATGACGTCGAAAAACTAGCGAGCGTGATTCGTGAGGAGTCGATCGATGTCATAGTGATTGCGGTGCCGGCAAAAGCAGCGCAGAAGGTCCTGAACAGGATTATGTCGGCAGGAATAAAAGCCGTGTTAAATTTCGCGCCAGCCTCATTGACACCCCGATTGGGCGTCAAAGTGAAAACAGTTGACCTCAATACGTCGCTTGAGTCGTTGTCTTATTTCTTAGCGCGGCCAACTAGTACTCAAATGGCTGCAAGGACGCGCACGAAAGTGCTGCGATCGCAAAAGCAATCTGAACGAGGGTTGCGTCAGTAAAGGAGTTCGCACATGACGCAGATGTTGAAAAGAGCTTTGCCATTCATCCTGGCTTTTGTTTTTGGCGTGATGATTACGGCGATCATCGGCAGGATTTCGCCAATACGTCACACGAGGGGTTTCGATTGCGGCTACGCTCGGTGGAACGGGAAGTCACAAACAGCAAACGACGTAAGGCGAATTACGATTGAGTCGGTTCCCGACGCAAATTTTCCTGAAGCGATTAAAAAAAATGGACCAACGGGCGGTACCGTGAGATTGATAGCAGTGTTTGACGCCGGTGGTTCTATCAAATCAATTCGACCCTACCCGATGATTCCCTTCGGTGTTGAGGAATCGGCGGCAGGTTCTGGTGAGTTTGCGGATGTCACGCCCTTTATGTCAGATAGTAGGTTTGTTAATTCGCTGCCGTACGGCCTGACCGAGTTGGCGATCGAGCAGGTTTCAAAGATTGAATACAAACCCAGGACACTAAATGGAAAACCTGTGTCACAGAGAGTTTTTGTGCTGACAGATTACTCGTATACAGATTCGCAATTCTCTGTCGGTTGCAGCAGTATCGACGTGACAATAACGGATGACACGGGAATTCTCTGGTCGGGAAATACCTGGGTCTCCCGAAATATCGGTTGTCGGATGATATAGAGGCCCTATCACGTGGATGAACAAACTGCCAGACGTGAAATAGTGCGCATCGGTCGTTTGATGTACGACCGAAGCTACGTCGTTTCGTCAGACGGAAATATTAGTGCTCGCCTTGATGACGGTCGCGTGGTAGCGACGCCGACAATGACGTGCAAGGGCCGCATGACTGAAGAGTCACTGGCGGTGACTGACATGTCAGGAAAGCCTCTCGGCAATCAGCGACCTTCGAGCGAGCTGGCGATGCACCTTTTGATCTATCGCGAGCGTCCAGATGTAAGAGCTGTCTGTCACGCGCATCCACCGCACGGGACTGCGTTCGCGGTCGCGGGATTGGCGATCGATCAACCGATCCTCTCAGAAGTTATTCTAACGCTTGGTTGTGTACCCCTTGCTTCGTATGGCACGCCTTCGACTGACGAGCTGACGGAAGCGATGCGGCCGTTGGTCAAACATCACAACGCTTTGTTGATGGCGAATCATGGCGCAGTCGCTTACGGATCTGATCTGTGGCAGGCGTGGGATCGTTTGGAAACACTTGAACACACGGCGAAGATCGCAATTCTCTCGAGGATCCTGGGCGGCTCGAAGAATCTCCCAGCTGATGCGATAGAGAAACTGATCAACGTACGTGAGGCTGCCGGCTATCTAGGCGAATCGGCTCGTTGTCAGGCTTGCGGTTATTTACACGAAACTCAGCTCGCGTGTCCGAGTGGCGATCGTCCGGGTCTGAGTTACAGCAGTGAGTCGTCCAACGGCGCAAAGATCTCATTAACACGCGAAGAGTTGGTTGAGTTGCTGAGCCAGGCGGTGAGTCGTGAATAGTGAATCGTGATTCGGTGGATTGACGATTTACCATTTACCATTCACTATCTACCATCGATTCACGATTCACAAACAGGAGAACATCTGAATGCAAGAAGCACTCGGAATGGTTGAGACCAAGGGTTTGGTCGCAATGATTGAAGCGGCTGA
>DATJKB010000717.1:0-5365 GCA_035491875.1 Pyrinomonadaceae bacterium
GTGTTGAACGTGGCTCGCTGAGCTTCGGGTACCTTGTCTTTTACGCAAGCTTCATACGACTTAAGAAATGCATCGCACTCAGCTACTCCAATTGAATCAGAGCTGCTAGCCGTCGTCGTCGCTGGCGACGTCGCAGGCTTACTCGTCGCTGGAGCCGTCGCATCTTTGTTTGTGGTTGATTCAGATTTCGCACAGCCGACCATTAACACCGCAACTACGAGAATAAAACTGAAGATTATTGATTTGGACATGGGATTCTCCACACTTAGAAATGAACGGTTTTAGTGGAATGTTAAAGCGGGCGCATCATACACGACCTTGGTCCAATTTGTTTACACTTAAAACACGCAAGGGATTTCGGATTTCGGATTTCGCTTGGGGGGAAGGGGCCGCGTAAGATATGCAGCTCGAGTGGGTGAGACACGAAATCCGAAATCCGAAATTGGTTGTGGCCCTTAGGTTTCCCTCATGCATGTTAGCTGCTGCATAGTAGGCGGTGGACCAGCAGGAATGATGCTGGGACTTTTGCTGGCGCGCGCCGGCGTTGACGTTCTCGTGCTCGAGAAACATGCTGACTTCCTGCGCGATTTCCGCGGCGACACGATCCATCCGTCAACTCTGGAACTGATGTACGAACTTGGTGTGCTCGACGAGTTTCTCGCCCGTCCTCATCAGGAACTCAAACAGCTTGCCGGTCAATTTGGAAACGAACTTATACCGTTTGCTGACTTTTCACACTTACCCACCCAGTGCAAGTTCATCGCGTTCATGCCGCAATGGCACTTCCTGAATTTCCTGGCCGATCTCGGTCGAAGGTATCCAACGTTTCAGTTGTGGATGGATGCCGAGGTAGTAGATCTAATTGAAACAAACGGCCGCATCACCGGCGCAAAAGTAGAGACGAAAGAGGGTTCGACAGACGTCACGTCAGATCTCTTGATCGGCGCTGATGGCCGTACGTCACTCGTTCGTGAACGTGCAGGGCTCAAGGTGCAGGAACTTGGAGCGCCAATCGATGTGATGTGGTTTCGGATCTCGCGCCTGCCTCACGACTCGAGTCAAGGGCTGGGAAGATTCGCCGGCGGCCGAATAATGGTAATGCTGAATCGAGGTGACTACTGGCAGTGTGGTTATCTGATTGCCAAAGGAACCTTGGACCAGGTGAAGCAACGCGGCATTGAGGCTTTTCGTCAGGACATGCTGACCGTCGCACCTTTTCTTCGCGATCGCGCCAACGAGATTCGTGATTGGGATGGTATCCGATTGCTAACGGTGCGCGTCGACCGACTTCTCAAATGGTATCGACCCGGCCTGCTTTGTATTGGCGATGCGGCGCACGCAATGTCGCCAGTAGGTGGCATCGGCATAAACGTGGCGATACAAGACGCAGTCGCGGCTGCAAACATTCTTGCGGAACCACTCAAGAACAAAACGCTGACTGAGGATGATTTAGAAAAGGTCCAACGCCGAAGGTTGTTTCCGACGCGTGTCACGCAGGCTGCACAGGTGTTTATGCAGAACCGTGTTCTGAAACCGATCCTCGGTAACACGCAACAGATCTCGGCTCCTTTTGTCTTAAGACTTTTTCAGTGGTTCCCTTTTCTGCGCCGCATTCCAGCGCGGCTGGTGGGCATCGGCGTGAGACCGGAGCACATAAAAACAGTCGACGCTTTTAAAGGTGAAGAGGTGAAAAGGGCAAGAGGGAAAAAGGATTAGGCGGAATCATTAGTCAATTATCATTTGACAATTATCAATTGTCATTTGGAACCGCTTCTATAACTCACTTCACCACCTTCAGAGCTCGCTCACCCGGCTTGAAATTGATAATTGATAATTGTCAAATGATATATGACCAATGATTTCTTTCCCTCTTCCCTCTTCCCCTTTTCCCCTCTTCCCCTTTAGGATAGGCAGACCCCTTCAATAACAAAACCATATTCGGGAGACGCTCAACTATGAAGACATTAATCAGTCTACTGGCCGCGTTGTTTTTACTTCCCAGCTGCACACGGGCGCAGGACATGAGTGGACATCATCACGGCGCGCCATCACCCGCCGATGCCGTCGAAACCCAGGAGTGGGCCAAGCAACGACTCGCAAAATCGTCTCGTCATCAGGAGTGGGTGAAGGTCAAAAATGGAAATCGAGAAGTCAACAGCTTCGTTGTTTATCCCGAAGTAAAAACGAAGGCCACCGCTGTTATCGTCATTCATGAAATCTTCGGTATGAGCGACTGGATCCAAAGTCTTACGGATCAACTCGCGGAAGCAGGCTATGTGGCGATAGCACCCGATTTACTCTCGGGTATGGGTCCTAATGGTGGTGGCACGAGTTCCATGGATCGAACGGCAGTGGGCCAGGCGATTCGAGATCTGCCTCCCGATCAGATCACAGCCGACCTGAGCGCCGTTGCTGATTACGTTTCCAAGTTGCCGGCTTCAAATGGAAAGATAGTTGTCACCGGCTATTGCTGGGGCGGTGGCCAATCGTTCCGCTTTGCCACAAACCGCCCCGATATAAAAGCCGCTTTTGTCTTCTACGGTCCACCGCCTGCCGCTGCTGACGGCACTCCTGATAAAACCGCATTGACCAAAATCAAAGCACCAGTCTACGGTTTCTATGCAGGTAACGATGCGCGAATCAACGCGACTCTACCAAAGACAATCGAGGCGATGACCGAGTTGTCGAAGAAATTCGATCCTGTCACGTATGAAGGCGCGGGTCATGGTTTCATGCGTGCTGGAGAAGCGCCTGAACCTGTAGCACCAACACCAAAAGGCGAGAAAGAAGCTGACGACAAAGCCGCAGCTGATTACCAGAAAGCCCTGGCGGCATACAAAGCCAATAAGAAGGCACGCGACGAAGCGTGGGTGCGCTGGAAGAAAATTCTGGCCGCTGTCTAATGTCTGAAAATGCAAGCTTCCGCGGGGAGGCTACATAAAACAACGTCAGTAGTTTGGTAAAGCACGTCGCCAATTCGTTCTCCCCTGATTTCAAATCGGAGACGAGCCTAATGAGCCCCAAATTGTATCCTGCCGTTTTCGTGTGTCTCACGATTGCGGCCACAAGTCTTGCTCAAGTTCAACAGCCCTCGCCAACACCCGCTCCCAACGCACAACAAGACAAAGACGACGTAGTTCGCATCACAACGAACCTCGTTCAGGTGGATGTTGTCGTTACCAAGAATGGGAAGGTTGTTACAGACCTGACTCCGAATGACTTTGAGATTTTTGAAGATGGGAAGCGACAGACCATCACCAACTTCGTATACGTTTCGAACGTGTCGAATGCCTCAAACGCCGCACCGATGCCGGCTGTCACGGCGACCAAAAACAATAGCATCTCTGCGCCACCGCCTCCTCCTGTTGAACCAAACGGAGCTCGCCGCATCATGGCACTGGTGATAGATGACCTTGGTCTATCTGCTGAAAGTATTAATCAGGTGCGAAAGCAGTTGCGGAAGTTTGTCGACGAGCAAATGCAGTCGAATGATCTCGTAGCGATCATTCGCACGGGCACCGATATTGGTGCGCTCCAACAATTCACCAACGACAAGCGGTTACTTCATTCAGCAATCAACCAGGCGCAATGGAACGTTTGTAGCCGGGTTGGGACAACGGTGTTCCAGTCGGTCAGTCCAACCACGGTACCGCTGACTACAAACACAGGCTCAACTTGTGGGTGGGAATCGGTTCGTTCATCACTGAGTTCATTGCGGTTTATCTTGCTCGCGATGAGTGAATTGCCTGGTCGCAAGTCCATGGTTCTGTTCTCCGATAGCATTCCACGGCAGGAACAGGAAATAACGGTGCGCGACGAGGATGACCCGAGTTCTCAAGTTGATGAGAGGAACTACTACGCCCTGCTACAACGCCTGGCGGAAATAGCCATTCGCAATTCGGTCGTCATCTACGGCGTCGACACGCAGGGTTTGCAATATGCTGGACCAACGGCGGCAGATACTGTTTCGAACAGCAATCTGAAAGGCGGCGTCGACAGTCAGATGATCAACCAACAGGTCAATGCGATCAGGCGGCAGCGAACAATGGAGATGATCAGGAGACGCGAAGGCGCTGACGTCTTATCGAAAGACACGGGGGGCTTTCTTATAAAGAACTCCAACGACTTTAAATTGGATCGCATCATGGACGATCAGCAGGGTTATTACCTGCTTGGATATCGACCAAATACTGAGACGTTTAACCGTCGTTTTCATCACATCTCGGCGAAGGTAAAACGATCGGGCTTAAGTCTCCGAACGCGCAAAGGCTTTTACGGTTTCACTGAAGATGAGGCCAGTCAAATGCGCCAGGCCCAAAGTAATAAGATCGATGCCGCATTAGTTTCTCCGTTTCGCGCCCATGACATCGCAATCGATCTGGCAACGATTTTCGCCAAGGATCCGCGTCTCGGTCTCCTCTTAAGATCGTTTCTTTACATCGATGCGAAGAGTCTTACGTTTCAGGACGATGGTGAAGGTTGGCGAAAAGTCACTGTCGAAATGCGCGGCATTATTTTCGGAAACAACGGACGTCCCTTAGATGAGATCGTCGTAACACCAACCGTTCGGCTTCGACAAAACGCTTACGAACAAGCTCTGCGTGATGGCTTGGTCCTGCGTTTCGACATGCCTGTGAAACGGCCAGGCTCGTATCAGTTGCGGGTCGCAGCGCGTGATCTAGTTTCGTCGCGCATGGGATCGGCAGGTCAGTTCGTCACCGTGCCGGATCCCAACCGGGAATTCGCAATGTCTGGCGTTGTTCTTTCAGGCGCTGCGGAACAGAAGGTACTGACGATCAGCGCGCCGCTGTTTTCAGAAAACGCGACTGATACCAAAGTCGAGGCCCAACTCAGCGCAAATCCCGTGAACAGGCATTTCAAGGCTGGAACAAATCTAGTTTTCGCATTCGTGATTTACAACGCCAACGCCACTCCTGGCCCACCGGAACTGGCAATCGATGCCAGGATGTTTCGTGAAGGCAAGCTGATCGATTCCGCAAACGGATTGCGTGTCAATGTGGCCGGACAGAAGGATCTTACGAGGATATCCACGAGCGGAGTCGTGTATTTAAAACCAGATCTCGAGCCAGGGAGGTATTTTCTTCAACTGGTCACTACTGATGCGACAAGGAAAACCAACCAGGCTATGCAGTGGGTTGATTTCGAGGTTATTAAACCCTAAGGCGTCGCTTGCAACTCGCAACACCTTGGTATCACCTCGCGTCAGAGGGGGTGCAAAGTCTATTCAGTACCATTCGCGGTAGCGGATGGCCTAGACTCAAGCACCACCATTCTTACTTGTCGGCCCGGTCATCGAAGAGAGAGTAGCGCATCTTGAGTTCAGGCCATCCGCTACCGCGAATGG
>DATJKB010000718.1:0-9956 GCA_035491875.1 Pyrinomonadaceae bacterium
CATAGTTATCTCTACATCAATGTCGGCAACGGGGTATCTGGTAAGCGAATTCCGTTTGGTCCAAACGATCCCGAGATCAGGATGAGAGCTTCACAGGCCGCCGACTTAAATCGCGATGGCCTGATGGACATCGTCGTGATAGACGAACGACGTGGGGCGCTTATCTTTTTTGGTGAGAAGGGCCCGAAGTTTTCGAATCCTGTGCCGATCACTTCTGCCGCCGCAACGCCGTATGCGCTCATGATAGGAGACCTAAACGGCGATGGATTGATCGACATTGTTGTGGGCAATGTCGAAGCGCCTTCCGTGGTGTATTTCAACGACGGCACTGGACGACATCTCACGCCAGTGACGTTTGGTGATAACAAGGGCACTGTTTACGGTTTTGCGATCGGCGATCTGGACGGCGATGGTTTGCAGGATATAGCGGCAGCCCGATCTGAGGCTCCAAACGTGGTCTACTTTGGAGGTTTGTAACGGGTCGTTCCTAATCTTCTCTGCGTCCTCTGCGGCTCTGCGGTTTCGTTAGTCCTCCCCAGTATTCAACAAGCCAGTGAACTTAGGTTCTTCAATCTCGGCTTTGTTGATCGCTCGGAACGTAAATGAAAACCGCAGAGATCGCTGAGGCTACGCAGAGACTTCGTGTTTCTCACCTGGCATCAAGTTAATTCTGTAATCCTGTCTTAAGGTCTTTTGATCGAATCAACGCGATCAACCAGAAAGCCAACAATAAACACAGCAGAAATACCAACCAGTGTTGTCTGAACTGTATGAGGTTCATCCGGTAGCTCAGGTGGGCGCTGTTGAGTCGATACGTTTCAATCACGATGGACCACAGACCGCCAACCAGCACTCCGACAAGACTTGCGCCAACCGACATGGCTGCCGTCATGATCCAGAAATTGATGGATTCGTCGACGGTAAATCTTCGTCGTATTTTGCCAACCAGGTAGTAGACAGCTGCCAGATAAAGTAGACCGAAACTCAAAATCGTAACTGAGTCCGCGATCAGGTCTCTCTGTCTCGAATACTGACGAACGAGATTTACGTCTACACCATGATGGCTCGCAACCCCGCTGAAGAGCGACTGCGCACACTCATAACAACGAGCGTCCCATTCCGGTCTTAGGGGGAAGTGCTGGTCAGCCCAGCGGACGGCCATGTCTTCCGCGGTGACTGCGTCGTTGCGTAGGTGACGTCGATCGGCGAAGTACTCGAGATTTAAGGTGCGGTTATCATTCTCAGTCCAGGAGCAATTTGAGGAGACTGGATGATCGCCGGGTCGGGCGCATCCTCCGACGGCGATCGTGAGAATAAGGAGAGCGACTACTTTCATGAGTTGTTAGGCATGAGTATGTTCATCTGGCCGTAGACACGAGTCTTTAGACACCGGAGGAGCCCAAGAAGGTCCTTTCTGACTTCTGCTGAAGCTTCGGATTCCGCTGCATGACGTGAATAAGTGGGCAAGTCTATTTAACGACACTCAAGCTGAATTTCTAAGGCACCGCAAAATAAAACACCTTTGACTCTTGTCTCCCAGCGCGACTGAAAGTAAACTGCGGCGACCCCCTATTTATAGTCATCATTCACGTATAAACCTCCTCGCGCGACTTCACAATTACGGATTCCATTTCCTGAGCTAGAAACTAACTACGCACCTCTCGAAAACGTTCCTCGCGCAAAATTCCACTAGTCAACACCCGACAACTGCTGTTACCAGCGGGGTAAGATCATGGAAATCTGGCATTGCTTCCTCGGGGCCAAAGCTCAAGCCTCAATCCTTGAGTCGCTGAATCAGGCTGGCCTCCGCTCACACGAGTATCAATTCGGGGATCACACGGGACCAGGTATTGTCTTTTTTGATGAACCCTCCTCTCACGTCCGCGAATTTCTGCGCGAGACAAGCCGCCGGGGCCTGGAAAGGGTGCTCGCGATCGCTCATTCGCGTCCGGCACTTGAGCCTTCAGCCATTTGGGACTTACTTGACTCTGGCGCTGTCGATGTTTTCGCGTGGGATCGATGCCCTGACGCGGCGCAGACAATCGCGCGGCGATTCGAGCGCTGGGAAGAGGTCGACGAGATCGTGCAGTCACCCCTGGTGAAAGAAAATCTTGCCGGTCAAAGCGCGGCTTGGATTCGCTCACTGAGACAAATCGTAGAGGTCGCCACTTTCACTGATTCGTCAATATTAATAACCGGTGAGAGTGGGACCGGGAAAGAGCTATTTGCCCAACTTGTCCACGCGCTGGATGGGCGGGCTAACAAAGGAAGTCTTGTCGTTTGTGACTGTTCGACAATCGTACCGGAACTTTCGGGCAGTGAGTTTTTCGGGCATGAACGCGGCGCGTTTACCGGCGCAATCGCTACACGAAAAGGGGCCTTTGCGCTCGCCGACAGCGGCACACTTTTTCTTGATGAAGTAGGAGAGTTGCCGCTGAATTTGCAGGCTGAGCTGCTGCGCGTAATTCAGGAACGGACTTACAAGCGCGTTGGAGGAAATTCCTGGCTCAAGACAAATTTTCGACTTGTGTGCGCTACCAACCGCAACTTGTTTGAGGAACAGTCGAAGAACCGGTTCCGTCGAGATTTCTATTATCGAATTGCGAGTTGGACCTGTCACCTGCCTCAGTTGTCCGAACGACGTTCGGACATTCTTGTGCTCGCGAAGTATTTCATCGAGCAGCTGAGACCTGACGATCCACCGGAACTGGATGATGCCGTCCGCCAGTATCTTCTACAACGTGAGTATCCTGGCAACGTCCGCGACCTCAAACAGGTTGTCACGCGAATGATTCAACATCACGTTGGACCAGGTGCTATCACGGTTGGTGACATACCAGAACTCGACAGGCCAGCCTGCGATAAATCTGATCATCGATATGAAGTAGAACTGGAAGCAGCAATTCGCACAGCAGTGACACTGGGAGCAAGCTTAAAAGAAATCGAGCGCGCCGCTGGCAATCTAGCAGAAAGGATCGTGATCGATGAGGAGGAAGGCAACTTACAACGCGCCGCTGTAAGGTTAGGGGTTAGTGATCGTGCGCTCCAAATTCGTCGCGCCTCCAGGAGAGCTAACGGAAACAGCCGAGCGGCAGCCCTTTAAAACTACAACCATGGATCGCCGCGCTCCAGTTGCGGAGCAGACGCACTCGGAAGTGACGACGTTACGTCGGGCAACCCACGGCTTGCGTTTCCAATGGAGATTATTCGAAGAAAGTTCCCGGCCAGGACTAACTGTTCATCCGCTACTGACAGCCCCAGCGCTCTAACCTTTGCTAACTCGACTGCCGGATGCAACCATGGACCATCTGTACCAAACAGTATCTTCTTTGCTCCTGCCCGGCGCACTGCTTGATCGAGGAGATCAAAACGGCGAACCCCGGAAGTATCCGCATGAATATTCGGATGACGAACCAAATGATCTATAAGAGCCAGCTGGGCACGCCAGTCATCAGCAAAACTTCCCAAATGTGGAATGATAAACGTGACGTCCGGGTATTCTTCCGCCAGCAACTCGACTGCTGAAACTTCTCCAACCACGTCGTACAACACTGGCAGTGAAAAAGCTCTCGCCGTTTCGCAAACTTCGCGCGTTATTGGTGCATCGTGGCGATGAACCTTTATGCCAACAAAACCAAAACGTGTGACTACTTCTTCTACCATCGCTCTTACGCTGCCGCGGTCACGTTTCGGGTTAACGAAGGCAAATCCATAAAAGCGATTTGGTCGGCTGCGTACAATCCTCGCGACCTCACGATTCGCGCTCGCGTAGTCAGAATGAAACGCAGCAAAGAGCACTGTCCGATCAATACCTGCTCGGGCTGCACGGAGTAGATGTTTTTCCAGAGGCGCATTGGTATCCCATGGCCCGGTGAGTCCATCGCCTTTCCCCGCGTGACAGTGGCAATCAATAATCATGGCTGACCAACTAGAACGTGTTGTTGTCGAGCTGTTAACTCGCGGCGCATCGGTTCACTGACACGTACTCGTCCAATCGCCGCTACTTTGTGCATGAATAGAATGCTCGTAGCAATTCCGTTGTGAAAGTTAGGAAGGTGAAATCTCTCATTCGGCGCGTGAATGTGATCGCCTGGCAAGCCAAAACCAATCAGTGCAGTCGGAATATTTAGCGTGTGTTGAAAAGCCGCGACCGCCGGGTTAGTACCGCCCGAACGGCGGAACACCGGAGATACACCAAAGCTTTTCGCGCATGCGACGCCAGCTGCCTTGATGAATGGATCATGACGATTCACCAGCACGTGTTCGGCAGTCAGGTATGTTCTGGTAGTAGATTGCAGAGTGAATGGTGTAAGTCGTGCGATCTGCTTACGAACGAGTCGCTCGATCTCAGATGGATTCTGGTTTGGCACGAGTCGAAAGTTGAGTTTGGCTGAAGCGCGGGCGGGAATGATGGATTTTGGACCAACACCCTGGTAGCCGCCGGCGATACCACTGATCGTGAGTGACGGTCGTATCGTCGTGCGCTCATACAGCGTGAAGCCGCGCTCACCCCAGGAATTTCTGGCGCGGGCAATCTTCAAAAGTTCTGCGTCGCTGGGACCGTTGGCTGCCATAAACGCGCGCTCATCAGCATCGACTTCGGAAACACGATCGTAAAAACCGGGGACCGCAACCTTACCTTCGCTTGTATGCAAGGCGGCCACAATTTCGCATAAGCCCTTTAGCGGATTGGAAACCATACCACCAAACAAACCGTCGTGCAGATCGGTTTCTGAACCAGTGACTTCGACTTCCATGCTGAGTGCGCCGCGCATCGCGTATGTGATAGCTGGATGATGCGGCGTCTTCATCGCGGTGTCAGAGACCAGAACGACGTCGGCGGCGAGAGCTCCTCTATGCTGCGACAGGAACGAAGCTAGATTTCGACTACCAATTTCCTCTTCACCTTCGATCAAACACTTCACGTTTACCGGGAGTTTGCCAACACTGCGCAGACACGACTCAACCGCTTTCAGATGTGCAAACAGTTGGCCCTTGTCATCAGATGCACCGCGGCCATGTAGATTGTTTCCCCGAATGACTGGTAAAAATGGATCCGAGCTCCATTGGTCCAACGGATCTGCAGGTTGAACGTCGTAATGACCGTAGATGATTACCGTCGGCCGGCCCGGTGCATGAAGCCATTCAGCATAAACGATCGGATGACCGCGTGTGGGAATAACCCTGGCTCGTTGCAATCCAATGCGATTCAAGTGGTCTGAAAGCCATTTCGCGCAACTGTTCATATCGCCCGCATTGTCAGGTCGGGCACTGACTGAACGAAAACTAACAAGCTCTTTTAGCTCGCCAACAAAGCGATCACGATTCGCAAGTGCGTAAGCTAGCGGACGAGTTGGTTCACTCATGGCTAGTTCATCGCATCGACATGCGGGCTCTTATCTTGTCAAATTCTTTAACCGGCAACTCCGAGATGCTAAAGACTGGCGAAAGATTTGTTGGGTGCTTGACGTAGGGAAACAGGAGACGGTCTGCTTCAAGATCGTCCGGCTTGTCTCTGGTGCCATTCGCTAACCAGATGCTCGCGACGATCGAATCCGGCGCAAAGGAAATCACCGCAACGTTGTCTTTGCCAACTGCCGTTCCAGGCACCGGTGATACGCCACCGGCATCCCTGAACTTCGACGCCTGCGAGGACCGTTTGATGTTGGAAGCTAGAGGAGTGGGGATACCGTAGCCGGCGGAACGGACAAAATTCACCGAGTACTGCAACGCCGGGTCGACGAGTACTGTTTCATAATGAATGCGGGTTCTGTCCGGATTGTATTCCTGGGGATCTTGAAAGCGCGGGTTATCAAACTCCTTGAATTTTTCTCCCTGTTTTTTTACACCCAGTACTTTTATTCGTTTGTAAGTGGTATTCGCCTTAGGTTCGAATCCATATTTATTGATCGCCGGATAATGAGTGCCTTCAGTGGAGTTCTTCAACGCACTGGAGGTGGATTGAACGATCTTTGTGACGTGATAATTATCGGTTCCGATTTTCCGCCAGAGTTTTACCTGCGCGGTAAAGGAATGATGCACGTCTCCTGAGAGAACCAACACTCTCTTAAAAATGCTGAGAAAGGCCAAAAGTTTTCCAAACCCTCTGCCGCTGAACGACCACGACTCCTGGTCTTTCTCAAACATTCCGATGATGTCCTGGTTCCGAGACACGATGCCCGTTACAACATCGGTTGTGCCCTTCTGCAAACTCTCCTGGCCGATCTCCAACGGGACATTTGCAAAAATCGGAACGGCGGAAATCACTACCGCAAGCTTTTCCGAGCTGAACTGACCCTCTGGCTGAATACTCTTGATCAAGTTCGCCATGGGCTTTTCCTTTTCAAAGTACTGACGTTCCGTCCGTGTATTCAAAACGAAAAGCGTGAAGCTGTTGTAGTTGATTTGATAATCCCATCGCACCTTATTGACGAGATATGAAGAAGGATCTTTGGGATTCTTCCGATCGTCGATCAAGACGGGTAACACAAACGATTCAAGGTCAGACGCATGAGGGTTCGCACGCAGGTGCACGTTAGTGAGGTAACTGTTCTTGTTCCTGAGATTGAGGTGGTCCAGAATCTTCGCACGGATGCCGGAAGAGTATTTCTGGGGGTTGTTTCCCCAATCCTGAAACACGACATAAGCGAGCAGTGAATTGAGGATATACCTGCGGCTTGTCGTGCCTTTGAGCAGAGCAACCGCAGACCATTCCCGAGTGATAAACCAATCATCTGTGCAGTCGTGATCGTCAAAGATCATCAGCACTGGGGTATTCGCGACAGCCTTCCGCACATAGGGCAAGGATTTTAGAAAACTGGCCAGCCGCGTTGGATGGATTTTGAGGAGATTCTTTCGTCTCTGCCATCCAGCGACGTAAGCAATTGCCTCGGTTTGGTTCTTAGGTGGTTTGTACTCGGAATAGAGTTCTCCCCAGGTGGGCCACGGTCGCCACAACACTTCAGAAAAAGCAAACAGGTACATCAGCAGAAACTCGCTGAAGTAAATTAAGTGGCTGTCTGCGTCGGTTGTGGTGAGATCGTCAGGCGTTATCTTTCTTGAGCCAAAACCCCAGCGGATGTTCTTGTTGCCTGTTTTGGCAATGATGTCTTTCCGGAAACCTGGCGATAGTTGGAGCGTCGAATAATCCTTTGGCAGTTTTTCTTTCCAACCAAGGAGATTCTTCTCGGCTTGGATGATCTGGTAGAGCAGGATATCGGATACATCATCGGCGTAGATCTGGTCGCCGGTTAGACAAAGCAACTGTGGTCGTTCTCTTGGTTTTGTGCTGTTGAGTTCGATAATCGTATCCAAGCCACGCAGAGCATCGGTTCTGCCGCCGTGTGGTTTGCGACACGATCCGTGAACAATCTTCAGTTCATCCACCTTGTCAGCCGGGAGACAGAATGTGGGGAAAGTGAAGGGCGTGTAAGTGATCGATCCTATCCCGTTCTTCAAAACACCTGCGGTTTTAAGTTGTTTACTTACGCCGCCATGTTTGAATGAAATGTCGTAACCGTAGATCTGATCCGCCGACAGTTTGCTACCTTTGCTTACTGCAGTCACGACGGTGACAAAAAGATTCCTGCCGAGCATGAGAGGTCGCGGAACCGTTCCCGATAAGAGAGGAGTGGAAGGACTCGCAGCGCTAAAGACATCGAGGCGTACATCGCTGACATCATCCTTGAACGCTAACCAAACTGAGACGCTCTCGTAATGGACCTTACGTAGGATCGGTCCGCAAAGAATCAACGGAAGAGAACTCAACCAGCCAGTGCTACTTTGGACCCCCCGAGTAGTCTCAGAGTTTTCCTGTCGCAATTCATCGAATAGACGGTCAAGCGGAGTTGTCATGAAAGTGCTCAATTGAAACTGATGTTTGCGGTCGATTTACAACTGGTTCATGAAGCCGAGTTCGTGACTTCCTTTGCCTAGGCACGCTTAGCGATCTGAATGTGCGTAAAGACAGTATTGAATGGCGGCTGATCGGCTGTGTATGGAGGGTCACCTGAGATATTTCTTTTCCTCAGCGCAATCCTTCCCATCACATTATGTGCTACCACTTTCCCACCGAAACGCACGGGTATCATGTATTGCTTTAGGCCCCAGAAGGCGCCAAGTATCGTTCTTCCGAAATGCTGAAAAAACCTTGTTCGGAATTCACCCTTATCATCGTAAGCAACATTCATGATTGAACGCGTGTCGTTGATTAGTGGCGAATTTGGTCCAACGTGGCCAAGACTTAACTTCATTGAAATCCAGCGATCTTTGTATTCGTCCTTGAGACCCCATACATGGCCAAGTTCATGGACCAGTACATTTTTTGGAGACCCGATGAAAATATTCAGGTCGCGCATGACTGTTTCGCGATCCTTATCAATAAAGAACACACTTCTGGTTCCGTTTGGGTGTACCTGCGTTCTCTTGTTGGCGTTCCTCTTATCTTTAACAATATTTAGTTTGAATCGAAGTCGAATCCGGTCGTTGTAGTTTCCGGCAACATCTTTCACCTGTATCTCCGCACAGCTATCCCAAACAAGAATTGCATCCTCCAGGTTTTTGATTAGACGAGCTTTGTCAGGATCGGGGAAAGATTTTGTGTAGGACAGATACGTGTTATAGGTGATCCACGCCTCATTGGAGCCCCCGTTATATCGGAAATTGAAATTGCCGCCGAAATACGGGGCATTCAGATCGGTATTGAATAGCGCGATCGTTTTGGGAGAGGGAACTGCTGGCAGCGTAGTTTCGAACTCATGCGATCCGGTTGATAGCGGGATCGCCTCGTAGGCTTCTTCTTGGGAGGTCTCAAAACCATCTCGTCGATTTGTCCATTCGAAGTCGGATCGAGATGACGACGAATGTGGTTGCATCGAATGAAACAGATTAAACGGGACTTCCCCTGCTCGAGGCGCGCCTTTCCTTAGGAAGGGCACTGTGGGGCTTTTCTTACGAGCGCAAGTCGATTTGGCAACCAACGAAGGAGCAGCCGCGATGCGGGCCCTCAAAAGCCTCATCGGTACTTCGTCGTGATCGACGGTCGTTCTCTCAGCAGTAATATTTGTCGTACAAACGACGGGACCGGGTCTTGTCATAGAGCCTACTTTTAGGCCCTTACACAATGCTTCCCCAGCATTACCGGAACGGAAATAAATGAACAGCTTGGCCTTTTGTGGTGGCGCCGCCCAGGTTTTCCAAATCGCGGCACTGCCCATGCTGGAAGGTTCAAACGCCCACAACTCCTGAATCTTTGCGACAGACGCATCCTTGCCCATAGCGATTGCCCGCATGACGTTGCCACTGCCTGAGTGGCTCGCAAGAATAATATTTCGGATCGTGGGAGTTACTGGTTGACTCGCATAAGGGCCGCGCAGCTTCAGCGCCTCCACTACGCGTTCAAGAAACCTGTCGAAACCACCAGAGCACGTGAGGCTTCCCTCCTGGTTTTGTGGTCCCAGTGTCGGAGCAACGAGAATTACGTTCTTTCCGCTCGCATTTACTTCGTCACGCAGCCGAAATTTGGGCAAAGTCCAATAGGTATCTATGGAAAAGGTTGGGTGATGAGACCTCAGCTTAAATCCATGAAGGAAAACGATCAGATCGACTTGCGGTAGCGCGCAGTACTTTTCCGGGATAAAGATCCCGGTCATCGATTTCGCGTCACCCAGTGGGACTTGTAGCGGGATATTCACATAGAACGTTTGACCGGCTGGTTCTGGGCCCGGAACTGTCTTTAGTTTGAATCCACCTCCAACGGCCGCCGTAAGCACCGTTTCCGTATCGGGGCACACAGGTCCATTTGTTATTAGTGGCAACGATTTCCCGCGCTGAAAACTTTGAATTGCTTTGCGGGTGGCAGAGCCCTGACCGCCAATATCTCCATTTATTGTCAGACGCGCATTCTGGACGGTGTTCAACGATTGCTGGACCCAGGCAATGAAATCGTCCTTGATCGT
>DATJKB010000719.1:0-4033 GCA_035491875.1 Pyrinomonadaceae bacterium
GCGACCATTTCCTGCACCAGCTTCACATCTTCATCGAGGGAAATGCCCACCACGACAACTCCTTGATCCTTGTAGCGCTCATAAAGCTCTTTGAGTAGGGGAACCTCCCCCACGCACTGGACTCAATAAGTGCCCCAGAACTTCAGCACGACTATCTTCCCCTTGAAGCCGGCAAGAGAAAGTGGATCACCATTGATCGTAGTGTGGTCAAACTGAGGTGCGGGCTGCCCAACATTAAGAAGCTCAATTTCCCTCACATTGCCTTCCGCCTCTTCTGCATAAGGCGTGTTCGGATATTGAGCGACCACGGTTTGAAAGTTAATTCGCGCTTGCTCGGTATCACCCTTCTTCCAATACGCCTCGCCGATAGTGAAGCGCGCGCGCGCCTTAATCTTTGGATCAACCGCAGATTGAGTAAGAGCTTCGGCTTTGGTGAGGAGATAGCTGTAATCCTTCGTCTTTATGGAAGCAAAAAGCAGAACATTGATGAGTTGTTCCCAGGCGGGATCATCAAGCTTCAACATATCTGCCTTCGCTTGCAACTCGCCGATGCGATTGGAACGATTCAACAAAGTGAAGACTTGTGTCGTCGCAACAACTGTTGCCGGCGTGCCAGGATGCTTGAGCCGATATCGCCAGAAGCTCGCCGCCCACTTTAGGTTCGGATGTTTCGCGTCGTCTGTTTTGCCGCCTGACTTGGAGAACTCCTCCGCTTCTTTCTTAGCCTGGGTGATCATTCCCTGAACCCGGGCCATTTCGCGGTCGTCACGCTCAGGCGATTTGTTTTGTGCTATTGCCGGCAGGGCCAGGAACAGGACGAGACCAAGAAGGCTTCCCGGTCTTCCAAGGCGTCGAGTGAAAGACTTCTGCCGCATGTTGTCCCTCCGCGTCACCGTCAGGTGGGATTTCTCTTTCAGGTTTCCGTACGAATCAACCCGGCGCATTTTATCAGCGATCGCTGCCGCGTGTTCATTTCTGCGGCAACTGCGAAAAGATCACAAAATGGCCGCCGGGCTCCTTTGCAACGACTTCTTTTGCCCCGTAGAAAGTTTCATGGAGACCCTGGACTATCTCAGCACCTTTCAATGCATCAATCACACCATTGATGCTCGGTACCTCCATGAAGATAAACGACGGGCCCTGGTCCACCGCTTTAGCCAGCGGATTATTCACATCGCCCTGCATGCCCTGGTAGGTTTGGAACATTAATTCGACACTTCCCTTCTCAAGAGCAGCAAAGCCGATGTGATCCCCTTCCGGCACTTGGATTGTGACCTTAAATCCGAAGCGTTCAGTCCAGAACTTGAGGCTTGGCTCAACATTCTTGACGTGAAGAATTGGGGTTGATCTATTAATCATCTTCTTGTCCTTTTCGTTTGATTGGGTGCTGGAAACAGCCGTGAATCCTGCCAAATACATTCCCAGCAGAGCCGTCATAACACTGCAATGGAATTTCATTACTTTTCTCTTTCTCTTATCTAGTCTAATTGAGACTAGTCGACTATAATCGGCGTCATGAGTCCTGTCAACCAAAAGAAACGGACGGCAAGAAAAAATGTCAGTGCGTCTAACCAAACTCGGTTAACCATTCCCGACTTGGTCATTCTCAGCTTACTGGCCGAGCGACCCATGCACGGCTACGAAGTCAATACAACGCTCGAGGATCGCCAGATTCGGGATTGGGCGCCTGTCTCACGCCCACAGATCTATTATTCGCTTGATAAGTTGATCAAACTGCGGCTCATTCGCGCTTCGTCTGACGGCTCCCCCTCTGCTGGTCCCGAAAGGCGCGTGCTTGAAACGACAGCGCTCGGTCGAGAGCGCCTGGCCGACGCATTGGAGAGAGAATCCTGGGTTGACGAAAAGGTTCATCAGCCTTTCCAAATCTGGCTCGCGTTATCCTGGCAGGCACGTCCACGTACTTTTCGCAAACAACTAAGTAGGCGGAAGAAACTGCTGGAAGAAAAACTCGATGAGGAACGAGCAACGGTAGCGGACGTGTTGACAGAAATTGGTCATCCGTATCATGAAGCGGTTTGGATGTTGCAGCTGACAATCGAGCAAATGGAAGTTGAGCTTCGCTGGATCCAGAAACTACTAAACGAAGCGGCTAAGCGAGCGCCGGCTCGTAATGTGAGCAAGGGACCGCGCCAAGTCTGAAGAGAAACCGAATACTCAAGCTGCCCGAAATTGTTCAAGCGAATGTCCGACATGCTTCAGCTTGTCGTTGAGGAACCGAATCATTCAATGCCCCCTGAAATTGCTCAAGCTTGAGTTAATCGGCAGCTCAACGACAAGCTGAAGCATATCGGACATTCGCTTGAACAATTTCTTGGAGCTTGAAGCTGCCACACGTTAATGACAAACTGAAGTCTATCGAACATACGAGTCAAATTTCGTCTGTCTCTTCCGTATTTTTGGATATGAGATTTCTCGTAGTTTTTTCTTGGCTCAAAATCAAAACAGCGTCTAAACTCCTGCCATGCTAACCGACTTCTCCTACGCGTTTCGCACGCTGCGCAAGAGTCCAATATTTACAATCACAGTCGTCATCACCATCGCCCTCGCCATCGGTGCCAGTACGGCCATCTTCAGCGTCACTAACGGCGTGCTGCTCAGAAGACTTCCTTACAAAGATCCAGAGCGATTGGTTTTGGCCCGCGGCGATCTGCAGAAACGGAACGTCAAAGACTTCCCTCTTTCTAACGCCGACTATCTCGATCTTCGCAACGGCGCAAAAAACAATTTCGAAGATTTCGCTGCCTTCAATACTGGCCGCTTCACTCTTCCTGGTGTTGACGGCACTCCGGAGCGGGTCCGAGTCGCAGGGGTTTCGACTAACTTCTTTCGAATGATGGGCGGCTCGATCATTGCCGGGCGCGACTTTCAGGATTCGGATGGAACGCCACAGGCACCGCCACCAGCAGCACAGAACAACAATGCGCCGCCAGCTAACGCGTCACCTCCACTGCCGAATATCGTTATTCTCAGCAACGACTATTTCCAACAGCGCTTTGGCGGCGATCAATCTGTCATAGGCAAGACGCTCCCGGTATCGGCTGCCTTTGGACCACCGCCGGTCATAGTTGGCGTCCTCGCTCCAGGTTTTGAACTGCTGCTTCCGCCACAGGCGAATGTGGAACAGTTTCCCAGTGTCTGGATCGCTGCGCGCATTCCTTACGACGTTGAGAACCGCAACAACGTGCAGTGGCGCGTTATTGGGCGAATGAAGCCTGGTGTGACGATCGCTCAAGCTCAGGCAGAAGCGGAAACGATTGCCCAAAAGATTCGCGACGAAAACGCAATCTCCAAAACTGCCGGTCAGTTTTTCCAAATCGTGCCGATGAAGCAGCACCTTGTTGACGAAGTTCGACCCACCATTCTCGCGCTCATGGGCTCGGTTATTTTCTTGCTACTGATCGCGTCTGCGAACGTGGCGAACCTGATGTTGGTGAGAGCTTCGACGCGCCAACGAGAACTCGCTGTTCGCGCTGCACTCGGCGCCGGCTGGTGGCAGCTGGTTCGGCAAACACTCGCCGAGGCACTCGTAATCGCCGCTCTCGGAACTGTGATTGGAGTTGGGCTTGCTTATTTAGGTATTCGCCAATTGCTCGCGATCGCACCGGAGAATTTGCCCCGCCTGAATGCGATAGGACTTGATCTGCAAGTATTGGGTTTTTCGATACTGGCAGGACTGTTGTCTGCAGTCTTCTTCGGAATGATTCCGGCTCTTCGCACCGCGAAACCAAATCTCATGGACACTCTGCGCACTGTGGGACGAACCGGTGCACTCGGCGCGGCTGGACTACGCAACGCTGTGGTGGTCGTTGAAGTTGCGCTTGCGTTCATACTCCTGATCGGCTCGGGATTGATGTTCCGCACTTTTATGAACATTCAACGAGTGAATCTGGGATTTGAACCGCGTGGATTGCTAACGTTTCAACTTCTCGGCAACACCGGTCAAACACCGCAGGAACGTGACAACTTTAAGCGCCAGCTTCGAGAGCAACTCGACGCACTCCCGGGCGTGAAT
>DATJKB010000720.1:0-6977 GCA_035491875.1 Pyrinomonadaceae bacterium
CCACCAGTTCACGAGATCGAAATGATGAGTAGCTTTGTGGACCCAGAGACTGCCGCCTTTAGATTTCAACCGGTGCCAGCGACGAAAATAATCCGCCCCGTGGTAGACGTCGAGATACCAACTAAAGTCGACCGAGATCACACGACCGATCGCTCCTGACATGAGAATCTCTTTGATCTTCTGATGTTTCGGGGCATAGCGATAGTTGAAGGTAACCACGATCTGCCTTTTATTTCGCCGTTCAGCGTCGAGCACGTCCTGACACTGCTTTTCGTCGATTACCATCGGCTTTTCCGTGATCACATCGATACCGCGATCGAGAGCTCGGGCGATGTATTGGCTGTGAAAGCCATCGACCGTGGTGACCATGAGCAGATCGGGCTTTGCTTGGTCGCACATCTGATCAAAATTTGTAAAGGTTGGACAATTCGCACCTGACATCTTTCGGGCAACTGCAACTCTTTTCTCATTAATGTCGCAGAGTCCAACTGTTTCCAGAATATCAGTGAAATTCTCCACCACCGGCTTGGCCCACATGCTAACCGAACGTTCCCCGGTACCAACGACCGCATAACGGCGTTTGGCAGAAGAACTGGTAGTCGCGAATGAGGAAACCGGCAGAATCAACGATGCGACAGCAGCAGTACCCGCCGTCTTGACGAAACCACGTCTCGTTACAGAGTTGGCCTGGACCATTTCACGATCTCCCCGGAGCCGATTTAAGAGATGCCAGATAATGCGTAATTAAATGTAGATGATGTGCAAGAGCGTCGTTGTAGTTCGAAATATTAACGGCTCTTGGCGGTCAGATGCCAGCGGAAATTCGATCTTAAATCGAACCCCTCAACTCTCGGCGGAACCTCTGCGTGCTCTGCGTAGCAAGTTCGCAAGTTCTTGTTTGGTAAGAATGTTTCCCGCAAGAGCGCAAAGGAGCAAAGAGAAAAGAGAATAGCCTCGATTGTTATCCTGGCTTCTTTGCGCCTTTGCGGGAAGTCTTTGGTTGCGGCTGTGCTGCGCAGGACTGTGCGATTTTTCATTCAAGTGCTGGGCGATCAGCCGAGATTGGAGAACCTAACTTCACTGGCTTGTTGAGTACTGGGAACGACCAATGAAACCGCAGAGTCGCAGAGCACGCAAAGCCGCAACCAAATGAGCAGCATCGATTCGGCTTTGCCGTCCGATGTGAGGCGATGGCTCTGCCTCGCCGTAACGTGCCTGTCATTATGGGTTGCCGCTGCTTCTGACAAAACTGAACAAAGCTCAACGACGCAAGAACGTAGAAACGGCGCTCGAGCTGGTCTGTCTTGCAGATCGAATGAATCATCAACCACGGCAGTTGTCTGGCGGCCAGGAACAGCGCGTCGCAATCGCGCGTGCAATTGTTACAGATCCGGATTTGATTCTCGCGGACGAACCTACCGGAAATCTCGACGCCAAGTCTGGTGAAGAGATCTTGCAAATACTCTCTACGCTCAACCGTGATTTGAAAAAGACCATCATGCTGGTCACGCACGATCCACATGCGGCCAGCTTTGCGACGCACGAGCGACACCTTGAAAAGGGAGTTCTTAGCGAATCAGCGGCTGCCGTCGCCTAATGTAGGGTTGAACACGCGTTTAAGTTCGGATTGGAACTTATTTCTCCTAATCTCGACGGCCGCCCATTAATCTCAGCAACATGAAAAAGAGATTAATGAAGTCCAGGTAGAGCGAAAGCGCGCCGACGACCGCGTATGACCCCACGCGTCCATCGGGCAAAGCTACCGCCATCTGTTTCAGTCGTTGTGCATCCCAGGCAGTTAAGCCCGTAAAAATCAGAACACCAACAACTGATATCACGAACTGGAGCGCATCGTTCTGCCAAAACAATCCCACGATCATCGCGACGATTAATCCAATCAAACCCATGAACAGAAACTGGCCCCAACCGGCAAGACTGCGCTTCGTTAACGTTCCAAATCCAGCCATTGCGGCAAACATGCTAGCTGCGATGACGAAGGTCGACGTAATGGAAGCTGCCGTGTAGACGAGAAGGATTACCGAGGTCGTGACTCCCACTAACGCTGAGTAAACGAGAAATAAACCGGCCGCGGTAGTGGGCGCGACTTTATCAACCCGCGCTGACAGATAGAACACGAGTCCCAGTTGGGCCAACAGAATTATCCAAATCAATACGCGGTTAAGCAGTAAAGTTTCAATAAAGGTTTGGGACGAAGCGATCGCGAAAGCTACACCGGCTGTTACCAGCAAGCCGAGGCACATCCAACCATAGACACTACGTAAGAACGCTCCAACGCGTTCGTCACTGATCTGTGGGGCAACAAGTGGTGTTTGATTCAACAATGGCCTATTAGAGCTCATTCGGATCTCCTCAACTACAAATTCGAGTTCAAACTGATTATAGCGTTACTCCGCTTTCTCCGACGAATCTCACTGATCACTTTGGTTCATCTCTCTGCGCAATCTTTGCGTCCTCTGCGTCTGGGCGGTTAAATCTTATTTGAAACGGAAACCGCAAGAGACGGAGAGATCGCGATGCAGCAGAGCGGCAACCAAACATGCGGCTTAAAACTCTCAGCTTCGAAGCCCGATGTGAAGCGATAACCTCACATCGAGCGGCAAAGCCAGAAAAAGTTGCGCAAGAAAACACGCCCAAGTGATGCGCTCCGATAAGGAGCGCTATGTCTCACGCTTGGTCAACATGTCGCTCCTGTTGCTCCTCAGGAGCAAAGAAACTGGAGCAATTATGATATTTGCGGCCGTTGCTAGCTGACGTCCCACCCGGACTATCGCAACGACTTAAACGCCGTACGCAGATCGGCAGTCAGATATTCTGGTTGTTCCCACGCGGCAAAGTGGCCGCCTTTGTCATGCCTATTGAAGAAGATAAGTTTCGGATACGCACGTTCTGCCCAACTGCGCGGAACTGCATCGACCTCGTCAGGAAAAACGCTCACGGCTACCGGGATGGAGACGCCTTTCGGTTCGAAAAAGGCTAACTTGTTTTCCCAATATAAACGTCCCGCAGAAATCCCCGTGGTCGTCAACCAGGAGAGCGTTATGTTGTCGAGGACATCGTCTCGCGTCACAGCGCCATAGGGTGTGCCATCGACAAACAGGCGCGAGATAGCCTGGTAACTGAGCAGGTCGTGGTCGATCATCCAGGCGGCCAGGCCGACGGGTGAATCCGCAATTCCGTAGAGCGTCTGTGGACGAAGTCCCATCTGGAGCGCGTAGCCGACTTCTTTCGCAAACCAGCCTTTCATCTTCTCGAACCGCTCTCTTTCCTCGTCGGAGAGAGTGGATGGAGCCGGACCGCCGGACTGGACCACCTTCCAAACGTCGGCTGGAACAGCGCCCGGCATATTAGTGTGAATGCCGATCAATTCCGGGGCGCCTTCTACCGCCATCATGTCAACCACCACCCCACCCCAATCGCCGCCTTGGGCGACAAATCGCGTGTATCCGAGCCGCTTCATAAGCATGATCCACGCGCGCGCAATACGCACGGGATTCCAGCCGGTCGTGGTCGGCTTCCCTGAGAATCCGTAGCCTGGCATGTTCGGAATCACCAAATGGAAGGCGTCCGATGCCTTGCCGCCATGCGCCGTGGGATCGGTCAGGGGATCGATGATCTTCAGCTGCTCGATGACGGAGCCGGGCCATCCATGGGAGACGATGAGCGGCAGCGCGTCTTCATGCTTCGAACGGACGTGAATGAAATGGATGTCAACGCCATCGATCTCGGTGATGAACTGCGGTAGCGCGTTTAGCCTCGCCTCGACCCTGCGCCAGTCGTACCCTGTCGCCCAATAACGCGCGAGTTCCTTCATCGTCGCGAGCTGCACTCCTTGCGATGCATCCGTTTCCCGGTCAGGCCACCTTGTTGCCTCTATGCGCCTGCGCAAGTCGGTAAGTTCCGCTTCCGGAACATTCACCATCGGAAACGCTCGAATCGCGGTGTTATCAGTGACCGGCTGTTGTGCAGCTCCGGTTGTACGTTCAGTCATAGCTTTGCACCTCCTAACAAGATCAAAAGGAAGTAGCGGAATCGCAGCAAACGTGCTGCCGCGAAGCTCTCCCCGAGACGTTTTCTTGCACGTCTTCTGTTAATGGCAGATGGTTTCTGAACGGGCTGGTGCGGAGTTGATTATTATTGATCTGACGACGAACTACAACCTGACGAAGCTAACGCGTTGGCTTGAACTGCCCCAGCGTAGAGCGTAGGCTTGGAGTCCTCATATGAGAATCAAATTGCGTCGAGCCAAAGTATCGCCATTGATTTTTCCTTTGACGTTTATTCTCGGCGTCATGATCAGTTTTCCAGTGAGTTACTTCCCGCAACTACCGGATTTGTCTTTGGCGAGGCATTTGGTGTCGGATGGTGGTCCAATCGGATTTGAGCCTGAACTCGTGTCGTATGCGAAGAGTCCCGATGGCACTTTGCTCGTAAAAGTATTCCGGCAACGAAACCGTTCATATTCGGCGCGGTACGGCGCCGAGATGCACGCCAGGGTCTTTGACGATCAGGGAAAGCTTCTCTATGAGGAGTTAATTGGCAGTGACGGCTCATGGACCGAGCTCGACGATGCGTTTAACGATATTACGTTCGAAGGTGAAGTGATTCGTATCAGTCAACTCTGGGGCAGAAGCCGTTTCATCAATAGGTCTCAGCTTAAACGATCATCTGTCGGCGAGCGCTCATAACCGACATTTCGCATTATGAAAAGTCCGCAGGTCCGTCAATCCCAAAACGCCTGCCGATTTAAGACCGCAATCGCTTTTCCCTCTGGATCAGTTTCCTCTTGGGGAGGCTATTGGAGAGTCAGATGAGATTCAGAAGCACTTCCCATTTGGCTGCCGCTACTATCAACCAACATAACAGTCAAAACGCCCATCGGTTTGCCAAAACGGAGTAGCGCCTTGAGTTCGTCCGTCTTCTCCTGATCGCTTGCCGTCTCCCATTTTTTCGATACAACTCCTACTAAAAGATCGCGTCTGGTTCGCGCATTTACCAGCATCTCCGATCCTGGAAGATCCTTGACGTTCAGCATCTGAACCTCTTTGTCCCGCCGTGATATCGCTGCATTGCTTCGCTCGTTGAAAGCTCTGAACACCAAACCGGCGCACACCATCAGAATCACGACTGCCGCAACCGCAAGCGCCTTGTTCTTTCGCAAAGAAGAAACACGCAGCTTCGGTGCTTGCTCCTGAACCTCGACTCCTTCCGTACCTAATTTCTGTCGCGCCAATTCGGCCGCTCGCTGTACGAGCACCGACTGTAAACTCAGACGCGCTTGCAACAGGTGATTAGAGATATGAAGTAATTGATCGACAGCGTGCAGTTGCGAGCCGGCTCGGGCGTCCGAGATCAAAGCCCGCAAAACTGAATCCGTCTCCTGCATCTTCTCCATTATTTCCGATAATTCAGCTTCTGTACTCTCATCGATTTGATTTTCGTTGAATTTGGACCGTAGCAATCTTTCAGACCAGAGGATCAACGACAACGAGTTGCGCCGGACCTCTCGCTCGTCTGCATGACCGCTGGATAACGGCTCCACGAGAGGAGCCAGGAAGTTCACCGGATCCAGCGATTGCCGCTCAACGGAAAGCTGTGTGCGCAATAACTCAGAAATGATTTCTTTGTTTGCGTCGTCCTCTGCGAGGTTCGAGAGTGTCAAAGGCAAATCAGCGGGAAGTTCAGCATTCTCGGAGGACGCGGACGTTTTCGTTTCGTTATAGTTATTAGAAAGACGGAGCAACCGCAATACTTGCGACAAACGCTCACTCGACTGAGCTTGGTGTTCGAGTTTTGCCAGCTCCGCTTCATCAAATCTATCCGCGGCGGAGGCATTGATGGAAGGATCAACCAGGATGTTAACTAGATCACGGCACACATCTGGTGCCTCACGGATTTGCGCACCTTCGCCGGCCAGCAACGTCGAAAATTTGTTCGCTAATGCGACGTTGCACTCTATGGCCGCAGCCGTCACGCGTGGTTCATAGAAAAGTTCACCGAGCTCTCGTTTGAATAGACGTATCCGATTAGACAAATCGCTGCTTATCAATTCTTCGAATTCATTGATAGCTCCGTTGGCCTCCGCAATGAATGTTCGTAAGCCATCAACTGCTGTAGCAATCTCGTCGGCCGTAACTAAAGGTAGCGGGCGGTCTGTCTGCCACACGTCAGACATCTTAGTAAGGCTTTCGACCAATCGTTTTCCACCGACGCGGAGTTTTCGCTGATCATTTTCGGCCAGGGTACTGAAGAGGCGCGTCACTGAAAAGTCGAACTTGCTTTGCACTGACTCGGTATGAGGCAAACTTCGGTAGAAGCGAGTTAATGCTTGAAACGACGGCGGGTCCAAATGAACGTAGGTCCCATCGCAGAACCGCCGCAAATGATATGGCTGGATCTTTTGGTCTCTTGTGGTCAGGCTGAGATGCCACAAGTACAGCTCATTCGAAAGATGATCTTCGGCTTCGGCGATGCGCTTCGTTTCTTTTTCTTTGATAGCCTGCTTCAGGTCGCGACCTACGTTGAACGCAGGCTCCACGTTGTATTTCTGTGGTATCGAGGAGAGGATTGCCTTCTCAACGCCAGCGAGGATGCGCTGGACAATCTCAAGCGTTTTTGCATAGTCGACAGCGCGTTGGAATCTCGCTTCTGCTTTATCAATTCCGTTTTGCTCAGGCACTTCTAGTTGGTCCGACATGCTTCGCTCCCTTAAGAGAGTTATCTTAGTGTGGTATCGCCAGATTTACGCCCGACTTGATCAACGCCTCGGCTGGGAGTTCCAGTTTGGTGGGAGGACTTGTCCTTCCTTCTTGTGAAGTCGCAGTGACTTCTATCGTTCCCGCCGGCAATCCTCGCAAAAGGTAAGAACCGTCTGGTCCCGTAACCGCTTTGACGTTACCTGAGATTACGGTGGCGTTTGGGACCACCTCGTCCACTGCCGGATCGAATTTGCCATCCAT
>DATJKB010000721.1:0-3889 GCA_035491875.1 Pyrinomonadaceae bacterium
AAGAACACAGTAGTCATCGATGAGGTGCCTGTAGACGAATACCCGTTGGCTCAGCTGCGCTCGAGTATTGGCTACGTCCCCCAGGAGACATTCCTTTTTAGCGATTCATTGAAAGGCAATATCGCGTTCGGCGTGGAGAAGAGCGAACCGGCGGAAGTCGAATGGGCCGCGGAAATCGCTGGACTCAGCGAAGATGTCGGCGGTTTTCCGGAACACTTTGACGTACTCGTAGGCGAACGCGGCATCACGCTTTCAGGCGGGCAAAAACAACGTACAGCGATTGCGCGGGCGGTTTTGCGCCAACCGAAGATCCTGATTCTCGACGACTCGTTGTCGTCCGTCGACACCTACACAGAAGAAAAGATTCTCGGTCAACTGCGTGGCGTCATGCACGACCGCACGAGCTTGATTGTTTCGCATCGCATTTCCACTGTTCGAGACGCCGACGTCATCTGCGTGCTCGATGAAGGTCAGATAATCGAAAAGGGAACTCATGATGAGTTGCTAGCGCTAAACGGTGCCTATGCGGATCTCTACGAACGACAGTTGTTGGAGGAGGAACTCGCGGCGACGTAAAAAAGATGTCGGCAACAGTCAAACAGTTTCATGAAGAAGAGGCGATCGGGAAGACGTACGACTTCCAGGTGGCCCGCCGTCTGGTGCGATATCTAAAGCCTTATATCAGGCCCCTGATTCCGGCGATTGTTTTAACTTTTGCTTTGAACCTGCTTGATGTACTGCAACCGAAATTCACGCAGTACGCGATCGACTGGTACATCATGCCACGGAAACTAGATGGCCTTTCGTTGCTGGTACTGCTATTTGTCGGTGTGCAGTTCTTTCGGCTGGTGTTTTCTTACTTTCAGGTCGTGCTCCTCAACACGGTCGGTCAGTACGTGATGTTTGATATAAGACGCGAACTCTATGACAAGCTTCAGCATCAGGAGATCGCCTACTACGATCGGAATCCCGTCGGTCGCATCATGACGAGATTGACGAGTGACGTCGACGCCCTCAACGAACTATTTACACAAGGTGTCACAGATCTTTTGGGGGATCTCGTGAAGATTGGCGTCATCATTGCGATGATGCTTTGGATGGACGTCCGCCTGACGCTTGTTACGTTAGTCACGGTGCCAATGCTTTTCGCCGCCACGACGTGGTTCCGCAAAGGAGCCCGCCGCGGTTACGACATGGTCCGAACACGGCTCGCGCGCATCAATGCATTCTTGCAGGAACACTTTGCCGGCGCTCAAACAGTTCAGATATTTAATGCGGAGAAGAAGTCACTCAAGAAGTTTCAGGGAATCAACGAAGACTACAGGCGCGCCAACATCGAAACGATCTTCTATTACGCCGTTTTCTTTCCGCTGGTCGACTTCATTGGCGCTGTCGGAGTGGCACTCATCATTTGGTACGGCGGCTATCGCGTGATGCAAAACACACCGGGTCACACCGTGCTCACCTTGGGTGCGCTGGTCGCATTTATTCAATACTCAGGATTTCTCTTCCAGCCTATCCGCGATATTTCTGATAAATACAACGTCCTACAATCCGCGGTCGTTGCTTCTCATCGAATCTTCAGAGCATTCGACTTGCCCATCGCGATTTTGACTCCAAAGCGTCCGCGCATGACGGGCCGTGCGCGTGGTCGAATCGAGTTTGAAAACGTCTGGTTCGCCTACAAAGATGAAGATTGGGTTTTAAAAGACGTGTCATTTACGGTGGAGCCGGGTCAATCTGTTGCGCTCGTCGGTCACACCGGATCAGGCAAGACGACGATCACAAATCTCTTGATGAGGTTCTACGACATTCAGCGCGGAAGGATTCTGCTGGACGGCGTCGATATTCGCGAGTGGGATCTGAAAGCGCTACGTCAGAATTTCGCAGTCGTACTTCAGGAAGTATTTCTGTTTAGCGGTACAGTCGAAGGCAATATTCGGCTTGGTCGCGAAGAGATTTCGGAAGAACGTGTGAAATGGGCGTCACAGGAAGTTCACGCCGATCGGTTTATCAGCCGGTTGAAAGATACGTACAAAGCAGAGGTAAGAGAAAGAGGCGCGGGATTGTCCGTCGGTCAGAAACAGCTCGTGTCGTTCGCGCGGGCTTTGGCATTTGACCCGGCTTTATTGATTCTTGATGAAGCAACAAGTTCGATCGACACTGAAACCGAGCAATTGATTCAACGTGCGATTGAGCGAGTCATGCGCGATCGAACGTCGATCGTTGTAGCTCACCGCCTCTCAACGATTCAGAATGCCGACCGAATAATCGTATTGCATCATGGCGAAATTCGTGAGCAGGGTACACACCAGGAGCTTTTGCTTCAACGAGGTCTTTACTGGAAGCTCTATAAACTGCAGTACTCGGATAGCAATGTCGACGCCTCGATTACGACAGATCGTGAGCCCGAACCAATCGAGCCGATGCCAACTCGACTACAATTCAGCGAGTAGAAACAATTTGGCCGCAGATTCAGGCGAATTAGAACAGATCAGAAAAATCTAAATCAGATCTGTGACTATCGGCGTGAATCTGCGGTCAACGGTTTTACGTCGAGCCTAGTTCGCTTGTGCGAATGTGCTAGTTCTCGACTTGATAGGAACCAACCCCTCAAACGACTTGTAAATCTGCAAGTACATCTGAGTTTCCCGCGGAATTAGCAACTTCCAATCTTGGCTGCCGCGCTTGAGATAGCCAGGCAGCTTCGCCGCGTTCGAGTTATAGCCGGCAGCCATAATCTCGCTCATCGTCGCGAGTTTCGCATTCATGGCGTACTTCACTTCGTCGTTTGCCGCCAGTTCATTCCATGTGTCGCGCATGTAAAGCAACATCGCCTGCAAAGCGTTGGAGTGGTTGCGCATGCCCGTCACGAAATCTGGAGTCAAGCCAACGCCGGGATGCCGCTGCCGCACCAGGTTGTAAGCCCAGGGAATCATCTGAACCATTCCACCTGCACCGGCGGAACTGACGGAGTAACGATACGTGTCAATTTCGTTCAACGCATACAGCGAATAGATCTCATCGTATAGAGCTAAGCGGTTCTCGTTTTTGAAGCGATCGTGATCGATGTGCTCAACTACACACAACCTTTCGGCAATGTCGATTAACTCGTTTGAGATGAACACGCCGTTGTCGCGCAATCTCTTCGCGGCCAGATCCAACATGTTGCGAATATAAGCCTGACCCGACTTGCTTAGATCCTTCGACAGAAGTGCAGGATGCGCCGACGTGTAATAGGCCAGCTCCTTAAACGTGCCACCCTTTTCAATAGGAAACTCGACGACGAGCGGATCAAGCGATCTGCCGTCCTGCGTGAAGATACTTAACGCGGTATTGACTCCGTTAGCTCTAACCACGCGGATCGTCAACGGTTCGCCCAGTGAGCTCGTCATTGTTAACTCAGAGCCCTTTGTTAGAAACGTTTGCTTCGCAATCGTTGCGATGTGAATGTGAGACGTCTTTCGATCGAGTGCTGCGATATTCACGAACTGGATATTGGGGGAAGTCATCGCCGTCGGCTGCGGCCGAGTTTTAAAAAGCCGTTTCGCCTCGGTGATTCGCGATTGAATCATCGCCGGCGTCAGAAGCAGAGAGCCAATGTTCCCGGCGGTCGCGGAACCCGGTAAGACAACTCCAGGCGAAGGTTGTTTCACTTCACTCGCTGGAGAGGCTTCCTGGACAGGTGGCGGCTGCGGAACTTTAGTCGTCGTTTGCGGCGTCTGCTGCGCCTTGGCCGCATTGGCCGCAGCAACGCTGCGAGGTCGTACGATCTTTTCAGTCTGGACAGTTTGTGAGAGGGCTTGCCACGACGCGCAAAAAACAGCGAGAGCGGACAAGGGTGCAATCAAGAAACTTTTTTTCATCTTTTCGCTTCTTCAGGAGAGAT
>DATJKB010000722.1:0-3611 GCA_035491875.1 Pyrinomonadaceae bacterium
CAACGTCATGAGCATACAGGTGCTACTAATATCGTCGCTTGAGTGGTGGCCATCCGCTACCGCGGACGGTACTGAATAGTCGGTCGACTTGATCCGAGCTTCCTTCAGCTTGTCGTTGAGCCGCGAAAATGATCAACCCAAATTGAAACCGCCCGCTCATTTCTTAGTTTTGATAAATCTTTGAATCATCCAGACGAACAGAGCCAACAAAACAAGTGCAATGACTACAAAAGCTACTAAGTAAAGTGTAAGAATTTGCTCACCGTGGAAGAACAGAACCGGCATTTTTGTCGTCCCTCTGAGATTCAGGTCTGATAGCGTTAACGACAAGCTGAAGCATATCGGACATTTGGTTGCGCAGCTTCGGGAAGCTTGAGTTTCCTGCAACTTGAGCGGGGGTAAACCGCCCTTCCTCACCTGCATTTGTCTAAGCTTGAGTTGTTTCAATGAGCTTGACCGCGGATGTTTTGCACGTCGTAAAGCTGATGCTTCAAGCTATGGACCTTGAGCGGAGTAAACCATACTTCGCTAACTTGCAAAGAGAAGATTGCTGCTGAAACGTTCGCTGGAATCGAGCCAGGTGCGCGTGCACGTGAAGCCTGTGTTAGTCGCGAGTCGGGCTAGGTCAGAAAGGTCATACTTGTAGGAGTTCTCTGTATGAATCAACTCACCGGCGCTGAACTCCGCTTCAAGGTTCAAACTCTCGATAAAAACTTTCTGCGCCTCCAAACTCTCGATGTAGATCTCAATCCGTCCCATCGCCTCGTTGTAGAACGCTTTGTGTCGGAATTTGTGCAAGTCGAAGTTAGCGCCTAGTTCACGATTGATTCGCGCCAGCACATTCAGATTAAAAGCAGCCGTAACCCCCAGTGCGTCGTTGTAGGCGGCCTCGAGAATGGCCCTGTCCTTTTTCAAGTCGGCGCCGAGTAGAAGCGCATCACCCTGCTTCAACACCGCGCGCATGGCCCGCAGAAATCTTAACGCTTCTTCTCGATCGAAGTTACTGATGTTCGAACCGAGAAATAGTGCAAGCGTCGGTCCAAGCTGCTTCTTGCCGAGTTCTGCCAACCCGGCGAAATAGTCTGCGGCATAAGCATCGATCCTCAGTCGCGGGTACGACTGCAAAAGAATGCGTGAACTGTTTTCGAGTGCCGTTGCAGAGATGTCGACAGGTATGAATAACAGTTCCGACTGTTCACGGAGCAACGCTTCGATCACCAGGCGTGTTTTCGATGCGCTGCCGCTGCCCATTTCCATCAGGGTCTTCTGTCCAGAGATTGAAGCAGCGATCTCATCTGCGTAGCGCCCTAGTATTTCGTTCTCGGCGCGCGTCAAATAGTATTCAGGCAGCAGACAGATGGCGTCGAACAGCTGCGAGCCAAGGTCGTCGTAAAAATATTTCGGCAGGAATCGCTTAGGGTGCGCGGTCAAACCACTGCGCACATCTTCCGCGAGTCCTGTTCGGGGATCACGTTTTACTAAGTTATGAATGACGAGCCGGCGATCAGACTTCGACTCTTGCGACGCTTCGCGTGCGGGTACCGCTTGAGGAGCCGGGTATGTTTGCGCCAAAGGAATCTCCTTGGTTGCGGGCGACGGCTATAAAACGCGGGGGAATACGGGCCTAGGAGTCCGGCTATGATAGCCGATTGATGAAGAACACCGAAGCGGTGTGGCCGCGCTTGACCCGTGCCGCTTCGGCGGGCAAGATCACCGCGATGTTTTGCCCTGAAGTCTCTGCCCCCAAGTCGGCGCCCAGTCGTCTTCTTAAAATCCTTTCATTCAGCTTCGCAGTGGCACTGCTGTGTGGCTGTTTTGACCAAACTGCCTACGCCCAAAGCCTCAAACGCGAATTCGATACGGCCGATGTGGTCTCGCTGGTAGTCCGCAATCGCGATGGCCGCGTGAGCGTTATCGCCTCCGAAGAACAGCAGAAGAAAGTTACTCTTGAAGCTAGTTCGCCAGGACTCCCGGTCGATGTTGCTGATGTAAAAGCAGAAGCGAAGGGCGCGCATATCGACATCGAAGTGCGCAGCCGCCGGCCACAGGATCGAATCGACATTGTTGTGAGGATTCCACCTCGGTCGAAGGTCGAGATTGAAAGCGAGGCGGGGGCAGTTGATGTTGTAGGCAACGTCGAGTCAGCCCTGGTGAAGACTGACACAGGAACAATCCACGGTGATGTTCCACTTGATGCCGTGAAGCTCAACTTTATGTGGCTTGCCAGCAAGCCGCGTTACATGAGCGACGTTGAGCTTCCTGAAGTTAAGGAAAAGGCAGGCGGCATTTTTAAGATCTCCGCCAAGCTCGGTGACGAGAAAGCAAAACGTCAAGATCGCGTCGAGTTGGATTTTCAAACCCGGCGTGGTGTGATCCTTTTGAACGTCGACCCCAGCGTTGCGCCCGCCGATCTTCGTGAGCGTGCCCTGACCGAAGCGGCAAAAGCCATCGTTCGTAGCGGAGATTTCCATCTGGTCGAAGCGATTCGCAAAGTCTCTCCAAAGATGTTTGGCGACTATGCGAAGACGCTGCCGCCAATCGAACGCGAACCAACACTTCGTCGCAGTTCTCCACCGGGGCAAATCGTAAGTTCGGTCGCCCCACAATTGAAACGATTCAACGCCAGCGTCACTGATCGTAATGGACGTGCGATCGGTGGCATGCGCGAAGCAGACTTTACAGTCTACGAAAATGGAGTTGAGCGGCGTGTTACGAATGTTGTTCCGACAAATGAGCCGTTCAATCTCGTTCTGCTCCTGGATGTGTCGGGCAGTGTGCAGGAGCGAATGGACTTTATCCGCAAGGCGGCACGCGATTTTCTGAAAACGACGAGTCCGCAGGATCGAATTTCGATTATCAGTTTTCGTGACGACATCCAGTTGATTTCCGACTTCACTACTAACCGGCAAGTGCTCTCGAAGAAGCTTGATGAGATTGATGCCGGTGGCGGAACGGCGTTGTATGACGCACTCGCCTATGTGCTTGCTGAAACTCTAAAGCAGTTTCGCGGAGAACGAACTGCGGTTGTCGTCATGTCTGATGGCGACGACAACAAGTCGTTCATTCCTTTTCCGGCAATTCTCGAAGCACTGACAGAGTCGGGCGCGCTCGTGTATCCACTTTACGTGCCGTCAGGTTTGGTACCTGAATCCAGCGTTCCCCAACCCACTGTGACTATCGATCCTCTTCGCACGCGTTACCTGACGTTAACAACTCGAGCTGACCAAGAAGGACGAAAATTAGCGGCCGCATCCGGTGGGGTTTATTATCCGATCAAGCGAATAGAAGACTTGCAGAAAGCCTACGCTGATGTGGTGGTACAATTGCGCACCGCTTACACGGTCACCTACGCCTCCAATTCTTCTTCATCCGCTCCGCCACGAATGCGCGTTCTTATCAACCGCGATGGTGCGTCAGTCCGTTTGAGTCCGGTGGTCGGTATCAACAATCAGTAACTAAATTCCGTAACTTTCCCGTGGAAAGACCATCTCTCAAAATCATTTCGTCGATTCTCCTGGGTCTATACCTGATGGTTTTCGCTGTGCGTGTCGGTGGTCAAACGGAGCCTCCACAAACATGCGGAAACACCGGCATTAGACCTGATCGCATTT
>DATJKB010000723.1:0-6404 GCA_035491875.1 Pyrinomonadaceae bacterium
GGGAATGATTTTTTAGGGGCGCACCCAACGTGCCTTGATTATAAAGATTCTCTGCAGGTGCCGTCACATGATAGATTCGGCGAATTCCCGAAGGGAATAGATTTAATAGCCGGGGACAACGTCCCCGGTAAATGGCATTAAGACGTCCGACCCTGTAAGGGTCGAACCTCAACCTCACGAAAGAACCTCACAAATGTCTCAAACTCTGACCAGCTTACTCGCGCATCTTGTTTTCTCAACCAAGAACCGGAGACCCATCATCACTCCTGAGATTGAACCAGAGCTCTTCGCGTACATGGGCGGCATTCTGAAGGCCTATGAAAGCCGTTTGCTTGACGCGGGAGGAACCAGCGATCACGTGCACCTGCTGGTCTCGCAATCGAAGAACATTGCCTTGGCCAAGTTGCTGAAAGAACTGAAACAAGGCAGTTCCTTTGGATCAAGACTGCCGATAGACAGTTCCGGGATTTTCAGTGGCAGGAAGGTTACGCTGCTTTCTCAATTAGCCAGCGAGAAGTGCCAGCGTTGAAGCGCTATATCGCAAACCAGAAGGAGCATCATCGGAGGCAAACGTTTAAGGAAGAGTTACTACAGTTTCTGGACGAGTATGGGATTGATTACGACGAACGGTATCTGTGGAACTGAATACGACCCTTACACGGTCGGTTAAGGTTGGCTCGCTTCCCGGGGACGTCCCGACAAGTCGGGACTTGCCCCCGGCTATTAAATGTCACGCCTGCGGCGGGACAAAACATCTAGGGCGGCTCACTGAGTGTCACCCTTACAGAATTAACCCACCGACCTTGGGTTATCATCTGATTCGTATGGTCCGGACCCTGATAACCACCCTCCTTAGGTTCGCCCTCAGAATCTATTTCAAGCGGATCGAAGTTGCTGGTCTTGAGCATGTTCCAATCAAGACTGCGGTTATTTTCGTGCTTAACCATCCGAACGCGTTGGTTGATCCAGTCTTCCTTCTGTGTTTGACGCCGAGAAGAGTTTCGTTCCTGGCAAAGGCGCCGCTCTTTCGCATGCCCGTTCTCGGCTCACTGGTTCGGGCCATGGACTCACTACCTGTCTATCGCCGGCAGGATGAAGGGGAAGACACGACAAAGAATGAAGAGACGTTTGCTGCAGCGCGTAAGTTACTTGCCGGCGGAGGGACCATCGGAATCTGTCCGGAAGGTGTGTCGCACAACGCCCCGGGATTGCGACCGATAAAAACTGGCGCAGCTCGCATCGCCCTGGCGTCAGTCTCAACAGGCGAGGTGCCAAATCTACTGATAGTTCCAGCAGGGCTTTACTACACTTCAAAAACACATTTCAGAAGTTCTGCTTTGCTTTACTTCGGTAAGCCGATTGCCGTTAAGCCCGTGGTGCTCCAGCCAGATGGAAGTCCTCCGCGCGACGCGGTGCGCGAACTGTCGAGCCAGATCGAAAGAGCGCTGCGTGACGTGATCCTTGACGCGCAACACGAAGAAGCACTGCACACGATCGCGCGTGCGGAAAGAATCTTCTCTGCTGAAACTCCGGAAGATGAGAGTCTTGCTGAGGAGTTGGAACTGCAGCAGCGGTTTGTCAAAGCCTACACAGTGTTACAGGAGCAAGCGCCCGAGCGTCTCTACCGACTCGAAGTGAGAATGAGCAGGTTTGAAGAGGAACTGAAACAGGCCGGAGTTGATCCAGACGACTTATCGCCGCCAACTTCAACCATCGCGGTCTTTCGCCAGGTGTTTAAGCGTTCGGTTATCTTTCTGTTGATGCTTGCGCCAGCGATCATTGGAACGATCGTTCATTACCCGGCTTATCGATTAGGCGGTTACCTGGCGACAAAGTTTTCCGAGGATTCTGAAGACGTAGTCTCCACCATAAAGATTATTTCGGCCATGCTCTTGTTTCCATTGACATGGTCGATCATAGCCGCGGTTAGTTACTCACTCTTAGGTTGGTGGGCGGCGCTGTTATCTCTGCTTGTGATCCCGTTGTGCGGCTATGTGGCGATTCTGTTTTTTGAAGAGTTCGATCAATCGTTAGGCGGATTACGAGCGCTCGCTTTCTTTCTGGTCAGACGGAGGTTCTTCGTCCGTTTGTTGGCCGAAAGGAAAGCGATAAAGAGCGAAATAATATCCCTCGGTAAAGAAACCGTGGCGGCGGCAGAGTGATTAGCGAGCCTGAGGTATTGATGAGGCTAATCGAAAACTCGAAGGCGCCGCGTTATTTCTTGCGCGCCTTCGAGTTACCTTTGCTGCTCTTGGTTGTCGATCTCTTCTTGCCTTTTCCGCTGCTGACGCTTCTTCCTTTACGACCTTCGCTGCGGAGCTTACCTGCATCCATCAGTTGTTCATACGCACCGCGAACAACATTCCGCGCGACCTTGAGCGTTTCAGCGAGCTCGCGCTCACTTGGTAGAAGGGTCCCAGCAGCTAAGGAACCAGCATCAATCAATGCATTGAGTTGTTCTCTAATCTGTCTTGTCATCGACTCTGGACGTTTTCGATTGACACGAACACTTAGTTTCGCCACGTTCTTACTCCTTAGAATCAGTTATGCTGCGGGGGTATGCCGCGATTCTATTCAGCGATTGATGGTGTGTCAAACGACTTGTTCGTTGCGCAGGAAAAGGTTAGACCACCGTGAAGTTGTCGTGATAGAGCCGCTAGGGACGTGAGGCAGTTAGGCCATGCTTGCGAAGGACCTCAATTGTTTGATCCAGGGGTAAAGCTTCGATAGTGTGCCCGCGGCCGCTTGTTGTCGTGGCCTTGAACATCGAGTTGTAGATCGCTTCTTCCGTTGCTTCGATCACGGCCTGGAAGATGGGCGACATCGCATCATTCGGGAGCGACTTCACTGTACGGGGCATGGACCGTTCCGCAGCGCTTGCTGGTCTAATCCTCACATCCGCAGAAGTAGAAAAGGCGATTGCATAATCGCCGCTTCCGTTCGTTGCCGATGCACCAGTCCTTGCTAACCCGAGCATGGTTCTGGCAGCCATACGGCCCAGGTTTCTCGCATCGACGGGGGCATCCGTTGCCACGACGATAATGATTGAGCCATCCGCCCGGTTCTGTGGATCAATTGACCCTACCGATCGTTCGAGTTCCTCTTTCAGATAATACTTCTTCAGAGTCTGCCCGACCGGCGCACCGTTAATGGTCAAAACTCCGCCAAAATTCGTCTGGACCAGGACCCCGATACTGTAACCACCCAATGATGTGGGCAGTTTCCGGGAAGAAGTGCCAATGCCCCCTTTAAACCCGAATGCAACCGTTCCGGTGCCAGCACCCACGCATCCTTCATCGATCGCGCCTGCCTTAGCGTTTTTAATCGCGTTCAGAACATCTTCGCGCGTGATGTGGCGCCCGCGAATGTCGTTCAGGTATCCGTCGTTCGTTTCACCGACGAGCGGATTAACTGATTGAACATCCTCGTTTCCCTGGAGCGAGAGCATGTAGTCGAGTACTGCATCCGCGACACGGGGAACGCTCAATGTGGAAGTTAGCAAGATCGGGGTTTCAATTTCCCCCAGTTCGTTCACCTGAGTGGAGCCGGCGAGTTTGCCGAAGCCATTGCCAACGAAGACCGCACCCGGCACTTTTTCCCGAAACATGTTTCCGCCGTGCGGCAGTATCGCTGTTACACCTGTGCGAATGTTGTCGCCACGCACGATTGTAGTTTGTCCGACTAACACGCCGGGCACGTCCGTTAGGGCATTCAGGGAACCTGGAGGAAGAATTCCAATCTTGAGGCCGATGTCGCGAGCTCGCGGTCTAACTGCGGATTGATTGTTTGAAGAACCTGTTTCGGTAGTGGGAAATCCCATTGCAAGAGAAAGTGCGATAACTGGGAGCAATATCAGAACGGTTCGCATTCTAACTCAACCTCGTATTCGTGATTCACTGCAGTTTGTCGATGAGGTGAGGCAAATTCAAGCTCCCCAGAAATTAATCAACCGAATGTCCGATATGCTTCAGCTTGTCGTTCAGCTGCCAACTGACTCAAGGTTGAGCAATTTCTGTGAGCTTGAGTTACTCCCCGCCTCAACGACAAGCTGAAGCATATCGGACATTCGCTGAGCAATTTCTGGGAGCTTGAGTTACTCCGCAGCTGAACGACAAGCTGCATAGCGGAGATTCGCTTTAGCAACGTCATTAGAGCTCATTGTATCCGGCCCCAGGCGCTCGTCTTCCAGTTATCAATCGAATCCGGCGGAAGAATCCACGGCGGCACCGGCATCAACAACCAATGTGAAAGCGCGAAGACGTAGGGCTCATACATCTCTCGAAACTCTGCCAATCGTTCCTCAGTTTTCTCGTCATTGGGCAGGAAGATTCGATTCTCCTCAAGTGTTCTTGTGATGCGAAGAAATTCCTCTCTGGATAGCTCACGCTTAGCGCGAACCGAATAAGGTTTGGTCCGCAGCACCTGCGCAATATCGACAAGCGCGTGTCGGGCCATCGCAAATGTCATACGTGCTTGCCAAACTGGTGCATCTTTGACCCCCACCATTACTAACGCGCACGTGTCGAGCACCGTTGTCAGCGCTCGGAGCCACGACTGATTATCATGTTGAGAGCGGAAGTAACAGAGGACCGGGTACGAAAGATGGCTCTCAAGTAAACTTGCAGACCAATGTTCCCACTCGCTTAACAAGCGGTTCAAATCGTCAAAACTATCTTCAGCACGGTGTCTGCGCAACAACTCGACAGCACTGGAAGGCGAGCCTGCGCGCGCATCAAGCAGCGAAATGCTCCCCTCGCGTCGTGAAAACGACTGGTAGAGCACGGGCAGATAACTTATACAAACAGCCAGAAGTCCGAATCCATTCGCAGATTCAAGCACTGTCAGGAGGCGTCCAATGGTGGACGTCGGCGCTATGTCGCCGAAACCGAGCGTAAAAAACGTGACGCCGCTGAGATAAAGGTAAGTACCGAATGATGCTTCGTCGTGGCCCACATTCAGCCCTGACCCAGTTGCCCACAATAAAAGTGTGAAACCGAAGATTAAACCGATGGCCCAGGTGGCAAGGAGTCCCAGTAACGACAATGGACCAAAAAAACCGAGAAAGGTTTCACGCCACCGATTCGTCGGTATTCGAGGCGCAATCCAGGTGCAGGGAATCCAAACAGCGGCGTAGAAGAAATTAGTCAGACGTAGACGCCGGTTGACCCGACGTGGGAGGATCATCGTCTCAAACGTATCCCACAGGACAGTGGCGATTATTAATAGGCCTGTAATTAACCCGATTGTCTTCATCAGTCAGGATTGGTTCAGGTCTTAGATAATAAACCGTGGCCCCTGAGTTATCGTGATGGTATCGTTGCACGCGTCTTCTTGCACAGCAAGGGGGTGGAGGTTCCTTTATGGGTAATCAGACCAGGGCCACTGACCTGCCAGACTTAGGTGCGCGAAACGAGATTGTGGCCGATAACATACGCGCAACGCAGGTCCTTTACACTGCTGCTATGCTGGAGGAACTCAAAGTCTTTCAGGTCGTCGATCGTCTAACACAACTTTTTCAGCATGGATTGTTGACCGTCATTCGTCGTAGCACGGGTACCCATCGCTATCGAACGATGGCGACAGCAGGAGCGACAATTATATCCTGGCTGGCAGCGCACATTGCTAAGTTGCACAACAAGAACACGCGGTATCCGCTCGTCAAGATCGGGAAATCGGTGGCTGCCCGATCGCGGCAAGGTGAACCGCTGAAGGTTGCGACCAGGCCCACCGATGCAGATCTCGTGAATGCCTGTGAACAATCGCTGTCAGTGAGCGGTTTATCAGATGAGCAGATCGAAAACTTTGCGAAGCCGCGACCTGAGGCACGGACCAGCACGGCTCGATAGATTCGTATGAAGGCTGAAGATAAGAATGTGGTTCTCGCCGTCGATCTTGGTGGAACGCACCTGCGTGCCGCATTGATTGATCGAGCGGGCCAAATCCTTACTCAGCTCAAAAGCGAAACACCGGAAGAGGCTTCATCAGATCAGCTTATACGCGCGCTGGTGGAGGCTGAACGCGCGTGTCGCGCCGAGGCTGAAGTCGCTAGCGATCGACTTTTAGCTGCATCGGTGATGGTGCCGGGCACCGTCGATATAGCTAACGCAGTAGTGATCCAGGCTCCGAATCTCCCTTGTCTTTACAACTTCCCTTTGAAACAAAAACTCGAAAATGAGTTTGGCCGGCCCGTCGTCCTGGAAAACGATGCGAACGCAGCGGCAATGGGTGAAGTTTGGAAGGGCGCAGCGCGAGGTTGTCGAAATGTCGTTTGCATAACTCTAGGAACCGGGGTTGGCGGTGGAGTGATCCTGGATGGAAAACTTTTGCGCGGCTCGGATGGATCCGCCGGCGAAATAGGACACTGCGCGGTCGAGCCCTTTGGTGGTTTGCACTGTAAGTGCGGA
>DATJKB010000724.1:0-8101 GCA_035491875.1 Pyrinomonadaceae bacterium
CCGACCATGAGCTGGAGCAGCCGACGCATTTCGTCTGACGTTCTCGCGCCGGCGATCAGTGGCTCGTACTGACCGCGCACGCCCTGCCAATCGACGCCATGGAAGTTTGGGTCGTAAAAGTTGTCGCGCAGGTACGACCACGCTTGACGAAAGACCTCCAACTTTTCTCTGGAGAAATCAACGTCCATCTCGGCGGTAACTGCAACCTGCCTCGATCGACTTTCGAGAGTTACCGCCGCAATGCGTCCGTTCTCAAGGTAGAAGATCTCTTTGCTGTCAGGACTGAATTGGACCCACGACTTGGCACCTGCGGTCGAGGTCAACTGTTTAGCAACTGCTGGTTCGCGCGACAACTCATCCAGTGAATAGACGTAGATGTTATTTTGATTTTCCGCGCTCGCGATCATCGCGACCCATTTCCCGTCCGGACTTATTGTTTGGTAGTTCAGGTCGACGCCAACCGGCAACAACGTCAGGCGTCGTCGAATCTCCTCAAACACAACCTGAACGGGCTTTGCTGCTGGCTTCTTGTCTTCAGCAGAAGGCGAAGCAGCCGCGACTGGGGCTGGTGCGGGACTCGGCGAAGCTGCTGGCGACGGTTCCGCCGGTGGTGTGCGCTGTTCGCGCGTTGGCTGCGTTACATTGCGAGGCGTTTCTTCCTTAAACAAATCTCGAAACTGATCTTCTCGAAAACGCGGCGTGCGCGGTATCAAATCAATTCTCGCTAACTGAGTCGACTCGGTACGTTGGCCTGTATCGAAAAGCAAGAAGGTGCCATCGGGACTCCAGGTAACTGAGTTGCTGAAAACATTTGCCAGAAAGCTAACGGGACGACCGGCGCCGCTTTCAGCAGCCACAACGTGAACATTCTTGAACTGATTTATCCCCGTTCCCATATACGCGATCCATTTGCTGTCAGGTGACCACGCAAACGGACGGTCGGCGATGATCGGTGGACGTTCAAACGCAGCTGTAGCAACGACACGCTCATTCCTGCTCGCGACATCAATCACTCGCAGCTCCTTAGCGCCCCGCAGAAACGCGATCGATTTGCCATCAGGCGAAAACCTTGGGGTTGAGTCGTCTGCTGCATCTCGCGTCAGTTGAGTTTCGTTGTTGCTGTTGAAGTCGTACAGAAAGAGATGCGGCGGGCCATCGCGGTCAGACACGTATACCAGGCGCCGGCTGTCAGGCGCCCACGCAATCTGATATTCATCCGCACTGCTGTTAGAAGCGCGCGCGGCATCTCCACCATCAGCCGCGGAAGCGGCAAACACTTCTCCGCGAACAACAAACGCGATCTTCTTACCATCGGGGGACAATTGGAGCTCGGCGATTTGATCGCTCAGACGGACATGCTCGATGGCAGGACCAGCAGAGGCACCGCGCCGAATGATCTCCACTTCTGCCGCCTTGCCCGATTCTGTGTCTAACTTCCAAATGCGAAAGTCGTGTTCAAAAACGATCTCGCGTCCGTCGTAAGAAATGCTTGGCCAAAGCACGCGCCCGGCAGTGAAATTTGTAATACGACGAGCCCCAGGCTTTGCTGGGGACAAGCTCCAGATGTTCTGCGCCCCATTTTTATTTCCGTTGTCGGCGCGATCTGAAACGTAAAATAGCGTCCGCCCATCGGCGTTCCACATGGGCCACATCTCTTTCGCGCTAACTTCCTCAGTAACGCGTTGATATGAGCCGGCACCGGAATCGAAACTACTGAGTAACCAGATCTCCGCCTCGTCGATGTGACTATGGCCTCTACGCCACCACTGCCCGGACGAGATGCCGCGCGCAGTGAAAGCTATCGTGTTGCCATCCGGTGAAGGCGCCGAATAGAACTCATTCGTGTAGCGATCGGCGCTGACTTGCATCGGCGTACCACCACTGGGACTGACCCGAAACAGATCATTCAGTCCGCCAATGTCACGACTGGTGGACGAAAAATACAACCAGCGCCCATCGCGTGACCAACCGTCGAGCGAATCAAATGCGTCATCAAAGGTGATGCGCCGCAGGTCACCCGAAGCGAGCGTCAGCACGTAGATGTCTCCGTTCCCGGTGCGACTGGAAACAAAGGCCAGCTCTTTTCCGTCTGGTGAATAAAGGGGACGTGCTTCGTTTGCGGTGTGCGAAACAAGCAGCGCCGCCACGCCGCCGGTCGAAGGCACGGTCCAGATGTCGCCGCCCGAGACGAATGCAATCTCTTTTCGATCAGGCGAGAGCGCTGGGTCCGTGAAATAGGCTTGTGGTTGGATAGCAGCGCGCGCCGTTGTCTGCGCCGAGCTGTGGTTACTTGCAAATGGATGAAAGCTGTAGAAAAGGATGGCAGCGACTAACGCTGCCAGACAGCACGTTACTCGTACGATGGGCATATGAGGGGCCTCCGGGAATTTGTTTGAGATATTTACTGATCTTAACGAGCCGAACGTCATCCATCCTGTTGCACCAACGCAAAGGCTCGCACCGGAAACGTTCCAAAGTTTCTCACTTTTACTGGCACCGCGAAAAACCGGAAGCTCGCTGCAGGTAACTGATCCAAATGACAAAGGTGCTCGACGATCGGAATGTTATGACGTAACAGAATTGAATGCACAGGGCGACTGCCATCTGATGTGCTATCGATATTGTAGGAGTCGATGCCGACGAGCGCCGCACCCTGTTCGGCCAAAAGGTCCGCTGCGTCTTTCGTTAAGAATGGATGTTGCCCGCTCCAGTATTCGTCAGTTCGCCAATGCTTATCCCAACCCGTGCGAATCAGCACCGCCTTGCCTCGCACATCCAAACCTTCAACCGAAGCTTTATCGATCGCACGCTCGTCTGAGCCACTGCTAATCACGACGCCATCGAGGTTAGCGAGCGACTCCAGTTCAAGCTGCGACAGATCTCTTCCGTCTTCATACCGATGAAACGGGCTATCGAGATACGTTCCCGTGTTTGCGACCATTTCGATTTTGCCGATATGAAACTGAGTTCCGGGTGCATAGTTCTTCCGCGAAGCTTCACGCGAAAGATGATCGCTGATTACGGGAGCGGGCAGTCCTTTGTAGGTAATCATGCCCGCTTCAACTGTGTGACTAAGATCGATAAGTCGAAAAGTCATTTCTGGTGTTCGATACGGTTCAGCTTGTCGTTACTGTATGAGGGCTACAATTCCCCGGTAACCCGTGGCCAAAGTATTAGTCCTTGTCGTCGAGATTCAGTTCAGTTTAGCATCATGAGGTCAGTACTCCCTCGCGGTAGCGTAAGACCAGCAAGCATGAAAAGACCCATTTTAGGCTTTGTGTTAGGACTGTTGCTTAGCCTCCAAGCCTCGTCGTTCATCGGCGCGGGACACGGTACCGGTGCTCTTCTGGGATTCAGCTCGTCTGTGTTAGGCCTGCTCCTCGATGCAGGGATTATCATCCCGATCCTGGGGACACCGTTGCTGTGGGCCGCATATTTTCTTTTGATTCCCGACATTGACTCACGAGAGAGTCGGCTGGCCGTGCTGACGGCAGTTATTGCGTTGCATCTGTTAATTGGACTTTGGTCTGTGTATGACGACGCCGCGGTGCAACGCACCTACCAACGGGATGTTGCTCCTGTGATTTCGTTCTTTGTGCTGTTCGCGATTTCAATTGGCCTGCTCATCTTTTTTTCCCTGAGACGAGCATCAACGTCGGACGCGATTGACTAAGCCGAACACCCACGACGACAAGCGTCGCGAATGTCTCAGGCTTTTTCCTGAACCAAGACCTGAAAGCTTGCGGCCATTCCATTCGGCAAAATCATTTCGCGTGCAGCCGTTGTCAATCGTATCTTCTCAGCTTCATCCGGCGCACTAGCCAATCGCCGCTCAAGTTCATCTAACAGGCCTGCATCGAGTAGAAACTTATCTTGCCGTTGAAGTCTAACTGTCCTTAAGCCATGCGCTGACCCGACGGATTGGACTTGCGTCCAATTAACGTGGGCTGTGATGTCGTGCTCACCGGGATGCGAGAGCACATCGACGAGATTGTGACGCGCGAATGCTCGCAGAGTACCTTGAAACCTATCTGGATTATCATAGAGTTCCTTTGTCTCTGCGCCATAGTCGACAGTGATCACATAACCGCGACGAAGATTCTTCGCAACCGTCATCAACCACTTATCGATTTGAGACGAAAGCTCGATGATTTGATCTGTCTCAATTTCAATCCCATTTTCCTGATACATGTCCCGCAGTCTGCCGGTGGAAAGTGGACCCGTAACCCAATCGAAAGCGCCTGAAGCATTCAAGCCTACATATATTTCCAACAGCTCATCACTGCGCTTTGTGATGAGGTGAACGGGGAACGCGTCCAGCAACTCATTTGAAAACACGATTCCGGGATTGAGACCACAAAGATTCCCATCACTTATTAACTCAACCTTCGTCGCAAATCTCGCCAGTCGTTGCCTGATGTCGCTATGCCTGTTGAAACCAACTTCAACGACGAAGTATGTCGTCGCTGAATAAACATGTGGAAAGAATGAACGCAGCGACTGCAACACCCCTTCTGCCAGGCTACCATCTCCTGCACCGCACTCCACGATATGAAAACGGTCTGGCTCATCGAGCTCTTGATAGAGGTCCGCAAAAAAACGCGCAAACGTCGCCGCAAATAGTTCGCTGGTCTCCGGACTAGTTCGGTAGTCGCCTGCCCTTCCCCAAATCGTCGCGCCTGGTCGCACGTAATAGCCAGCATGATCGTTGTAGAGAGCCTCCCTCATCCACTCGTGAAAAGTGATCGGCCCTTCACGACGTATCCGGTCGATCAGGTACTCATTGAGTGATCGAGACGTGGCTGAAGCTTTGCTTTGTGACATCTGGGTTCCAACAGCGAGTCAGACATCACTCCTTGCGCTCATCTCGATCGAGCAGGCGTGTTGTATTTTCGGTAACGCTAGGCGGGTGCACAAGCTCAGCAGTAATTGGCCGCGACCGCCATGAAGGTGGCGGGCCGGATTGTGGTGGTAATGCCGATTGCTGGACATGCGGATTGAATTGAGGAGGTGGCGCCGGTATGGGCACATAGGGACGGGTTGGGCGAAAAGGATTAGGAGCACCCTCTTCGAAAACCGCCGCATACAACATTCTCAATGGTCCACCAACGAAACAGATGATCGCGGCAAACGCGGTGAGAATTTCCAGGAAGGTCGAATTCGAAAAGCTCGTCATGACGCCGAAGAGTGGAACTAATACGGCGCCTGCCAAAAGGAGCATGCCTCCCTGCTTGACTCCCTTGCGACGCGGCGAAATCTTTACCGGTTCATCCGGGTTTTGATAGACAGGCAGCATCCCGCCGGCGCTGAGCAACTGGATAACGCCGTCGAGCGGGAAACCGCAGCGAGAACAGAATCGAACTATGCCGGAGACTTGTTGCTGGCCGCATTGGGGGCAGAACATGAACGTCTATTCCTCTATCAGACTTGTTTGATTACCTTCGGCGTTGAGCCGCTACCACCGTTCACGTCAATCGAGACCTGAGTTAGCCGCTAGATAATAAACCGAGGACCGTGATCTGGGAAAAGCATTTTGTACGAATCGGCGGCGCGCCGCTCGAAGTCTTGTGCTGCCGCAAGTGCGTTGAACAGGAGCGCCTGAATCGACGATTGCTCTCCTGAAGGCATCGCAATGTACTTCTCAAGCGCCGAATCGTCAACCAGTGAGGCGAACGCCCGTGTTCTGGCCTGGTCAACCTCGCCGAGGTATTCGACTATTAATGCGGAAGTTGAGAGGGTTTCGGGCAGCGTCCACTCATGTGGATCGTCCCAGAGGTTTGTAGTTAAGCCACCGAATGCCTGCTCGAGAGTAGCGGCACTGCGGACCACACTCTCCCCGACTGACATCGAACGCGGTGGAGTGTCATACAACGACTGAACTGGAAGCCGTGCGACCAGTTCTTTCAGTCGTGACAATAGACTGACGCACTCTTGCTCGAGGTTCTCGATCAAGTTGCGACGGTCTGTGTTTGGACTCATGGGGGGAGATTCGATGCCAAACGTGATCTAACTTCCGCCAGTGCGGCGGTCGGTTTCTTCGAGTACAGTGCCGAAGCTTCGGCCGGCCCATGTTAGGCCAGTGTACACATGGCCCTTCGTTCCGATACGTGAACCTCGTGCTGGAGCACCGCGCTTCGTCACAACCCACAACCGTCCGGTTCCATCATCGATTTCGTACGCACTGTAGCCTGGGATTCCGTAACTGTCGGTAACTCTACCGACGATGCCGACTTCTTTGTTTCGATATCGCGAAGGATCCGAGTTTATCTTGGCGATGTTTGTTTGACTCGGACAGGCGGTTAACAGAACCGAGGCGCCGAAGAGTGCCGCAAGCAAAGCAGATTTCCTAATTGAGAGCATGTCATCTCCTTTAATGGGGTTGGTCATTTCGGGAGAGATGCGGGGATGATAACACGGGCGGCAGCGGACTCCCGAAGCCGCAAACAATTAGGCCGCAGATTTACACAGATGAACGCGGATTAGAACAAAACGGCAAGAATTCTATCTCTCTCCTGTTTTGTTCTGATCTGCGTTTATTCGCGGGGATCTGCGGCCGTGATTTCTATTTTCCAAACCAGCCAATCGGGCGACCTGAAAGATCCACCCACACGCTCTTTACTTGTGTATACAGGTCAAGCGCATGCCGGCCCATCTCGCGGCCGTAACCGGATTGCTTGTACCCACCAAACGGTGAAGCCGCATTGAACATGTTGTAGGTGTTAATCCAAACAACCCCGGCCTTAATTTCCCTGGCAAACCGGTGAGCGCGCGTGATGTCGCGCGTCCAGATGCCCGCTGACAATCCGTAGATCGTGTCGTTAGCTTGTTTGATCAAGTCGTCTTCATCTTTGAAGGAAATAACGGAGACTACCGGTCCAAAGATTTCTTCCTGGGCCACTCGCATCTGATTCTTTACTTCGGAGAAGATGGTGGGTCTGAAGAAGTAGCCTTTTTCAAATGCACCCGATAGTTGAGGCGACTCGCCTCCGCTCAAGACCGTTGCTCCTTCGCCACGCGCGACGTCGACATAACCTTTGATTCGATTGAGCTGCTCCTCTGAAACCTGTGGTCCCATCTGAGTAGCTTTGTTCATCGGATCTCCGACGGCAATCTTTTCGGCACGCTCCTTTAGTTTTGCAAGGAACTCATCTTTCACCGACTCTTCAACAAACAATCTGGAACCGGCGCAACACACCTGTCCCTGATTGTAGAAGATGCCCATCATTGCTCCGGCGACGGCTTGCTCGAGATCTGAATCAGCGAACACGATGTTTGGAGCTTTACCACCCAATTCAAGCGACACCTTCGTGAGGTTCTCAGCCGCTGACTTCGCAATCAGCTTTCCAACTTCGGTCGATCCCGTAAAAGCAATTTTGTCGATGCCGGGATGCGCTGCAAGTGACGCCCCCGCGGTTTCGCCGTAACCGGGAACAAAATTAACGACGCCTTCCGGAAAACCTGCCTCCTGGATCAACTTTGCGAGCTCCATCGCTCCCACAGGCGTTTGCTCAGCCGGCTTGAGAACCACTGTGTTTCCCGCAGCGAGTGCAGGCGCGAGTTTCCATGCGGCCATCAGCAACGGAAAATTCCACGGAATAATCTGACCACACACACCCACTGGCTCACGCAGCGTGTAGTTGAACATGCGGCCGGGAACCGGAATCGTTTCGCCTTCGATCTTCGTCGCCCAGCCGGCGAAGTATTCAAAGTTCTCAACAACCTGAGGAAGGTCGACGTAGAGTGATTCTTTTATTGGCTTGCCATTGTCAGCAGTTTCGACCGCCGCGAGTTCAGCGGAATGCTCTTCAATTAGCTGCGAGAGTTTGTAGAGGAGTCGTCCGCGATCACGCGCGCTCACCTTTGACCATTTCCCTTCAAATGCACGACGCGCGGCGGCAACCGCTTTATCGATGTCGGCCTTGTCGGCTTCTGCAACTTCCGCTAACGGTTCGCCCGTCGCCGGGTTTGGAGTCTGAAAAGTCTTGCCTGACTCGGCATCGACCCATTGCCCATCGATAAAAAGTTGATATCGTTTCTGCTGACTGTTTTCGACAGCTTGTGCTGATGACATGTTCACTCCTTGTATTGGACGCTGATATTA
>DATJKB010000725.1:0-25849 GCA_035491875.1 Pyrinomonadaceae bacterium
AGGCTTCAACTACTCTGCGCAACCTCGGCGTTCTCTGCGGCTCGGCGGTGTTGGTGATATGTTCGCTATGATCAACAAACAAAGGAACAAAGGAATACGTTTCTGCGTCCCTCCGATCATAACTATTGAGGCCATATGATCATACTGCCGGCATTAGACGACGACTTATTACGTCAGTGCGAGATCGAGACCTTCCGTTCTAGTGGACCCGGAGGGCAGCATGTCAACAAGACAGAAAGTGCGGTTCGGCTGAGGCACTTGCCTTCGGGTGTCGTCGTCACTTCACGGCAGGAACGCAGTCAATACCGGAATAAAGCGATCTGTTTACAGAGGCTTCGTCAGAAGGTAGAGCAGCTCAACTATCGTCCTGTGAAACGCGTTCCCACACGGATCCCGCGCAGTGCTAAGAACCGCACGCTTAAAGAAAAAGCACGGCGTTCACAGATCAAGCGATTGCGCTCAAAGCCGTCGCCGGATGAATGAATTGACTCTAACCAGGTGTTGCGTCCGGTCAATGAAGGGGATTGAGTGATTGATGTTATGCACGTCGAGCGTTCTCTTGCTGGTTGAACGCATTGAATCAGAGCGACAAGCTGAAGCATATCGGACATTCGTTGAGTCGTTTCTGTTGGATTGAGCTTAGATGTAGGTTGACGACAAACTGAAGTGTATCGGACATGCGCTTCGGAGACTTGCTACGTTCTCTTGCAGGTTGAACGCATTGAATCACAGCGACAAGCTAAAGGAAGCTCTGAACAAGTGATCAAACTATTCAGTACCATTCGCGGTAGCGGATGGCCAAGACTCAACTCCATTAGTGCGGGTGTTGAGATTTGGCCATCCGCTACCGCGAATGGTACTGAATAGCACTTGATCAGAGGTTCCTAAAGCATATCGGACATCTGTTGAGTCGTTTCTGTTGCCGTCGGTAGTATTTTGGACAACGTCGCTAAAGCGCGTGCGGCCTCACTTTGAATCTTGCAGTAGAAGTATTTCCTGCATTCGCAGGCCGGTCGAGTATGCCAGGCTTTTACCGTCAGGGGACCAGGCGAGTTGATAAATCTCTTTGTCTTCAAAGCCACGAGCGAGTTGCGGCTTTTGTTGATCCAGTTGCTGCCGCCAAACCCCTCTAGCCCAGTCTTTGTATAGCACCGCTTTGCTGTCGGAAGTCCAAACGATCTTAGTAGCCACCATGGTGTTCGCAACGTCGAAGGTCTTCACTGGCGATCCGCCGGTGGACAGCATGACGGCTAATCGAACCGACGCTGAGTTCGCCGGTTCGAAGAAAGCAATGTACTTCCCATCAGGTGAGAGTGCCGGCCGCGATCCACGACCAGGTGCCAATTGAACTGCGTCGCCGCCATCAATCGGAATGCGACAAATGGTGGAAATATCCGAACGACTGCAATTGTAAATCACTGATTGGCTGTCGGGAGAAAGCGACGGCCAGGAATTGCTTCTACCGGTCGTAAGCTGTTTCAGATTTGTGCCATCAGAGTTCGCGCGCCAGATCTGAAAACTGCCCGAGCGATTGGAATGGAAGACGATGTACCGCCCATCGCGAGTGACGCTCATATGGCGGTCAACGACATCCCCTGAATTGTTGGTTAACTGTCGTGCTTGCGTGCCATCGACGTTGACCTGCCAGATTGTCTGACTGTCACCTACGTATGCTGAAAAAAGCAAGTGTCCTTCCGGTCCCCACGCCAAACCATCAACTCCTTCATATCCCGGTTCCACTCCTGGATAAACCAATCGCGATTTACTGACATCACCGCCGGGAGCTATGCGGATCTCAGAGGTTAGATGTCCGCGCAGAACGGTAACAGTCCCGTTCGTCGACACGCTCAATGAATTCACCTGATAAATGTCCAGGCCAGTTGTAATCTTGTGTGCTTCCTGCCTGGGATATGGGACAAACCAGACTTCACCACGTCGGCTTATGTCATGCTCTACCGCTGCGAGCACCAACCCCGTCTGATCAGGCAGCCACGACAGTTGGCCCAGTGCGCCCCAGGCACGACTGCTGAGTTTTTCGATAACGCCATCGCCAACGCCTACGGTTACAATTTCAGTCTCACCGCGATCGCCTGTATTCGCGCCAACAGCAATCAATTCTCCATCTGGTGACCATGAAAGGCCTTCGCTCGAAAAGGACTGCGGAGCACTCAAAGTACTGAGCGTGTGTTCGTTCTTGCAGTCGACAGCATCGGCGATCTGTATCGTCGATTGTTTGGACTCTCGGTTGTCGCGAATAAAAGCGATCTTCGCGCCGTCTGGCGAGAAAGTAACAGCGCTATCGATATTTGCAGACAGCTCGGTAGCAACCCCGCCCAGCACCGGCATTCTTATGAGTTTCGTTTTGTTTTGTCGCACATCGCGCGCGGTCGCATAGATGCTTTGTCCGTCCGGCGAAAAAGCCAACGTGTAATAAACAATGCTCGGCTCGTTGCTAATCATTACACTACTGTTGGCTTCGATCTGTCCCAGCCACAGCGAATCTTGGCCATTGATTCTCTGGCGATAGACCAGTGACTTTCCATCCGGAGAAATCGCCACACGAAACGGCACGCCACCCTGGGTCACAAACCGACTGAGCCTCACGTTGGTCCATGGAATCGGTCCGGCAGATGCTCGATGTCGCCCGCGCACCCATAGACCGACTCCTGCGAGTGCCAACACGACGCCGCACATCACGAACAGGAGTACCGGATGGGAAGTCACTCGTCTAACGGCGGTAACAACTTGAGTGGCGGAAGGGACGAACCCTGTTCGTTCAGTCTCTTCTTCATGAACGGTTAAGCGCGCGAAAGTCTCGCGCTCGATCGTTAACGATTCGTTCGCAAACTGACGCACGTCGGCGGTGAATCGATAGCCAAGGCCGGAAACGGTCGTGATGTAACGAGGATTACTAGCGCGTTCGCCCAGCGCGCGGCGAATCGCCGACATGTTCACTGTCAGGTTTGACTCTTCGACGATTTGGTCCGGCCAGACAAGTTGGAACAGCTCATCCTTGGTCAGTAATCGTCCGCGATTGCGGATCAAGACAAGCAGCATCTCGAATGCTTTGCCATGCAGCGGAATCAACTCACCGCACCGCGTCAGCTTGCGCTTATCAGGTTCGAGTTGGAAGTCGTCGAATTCGTAGATGAGTCGGGTTTGGGTGGCCATAAGACCTTCGCCACTGATAGAGAAAAACCCCTAGTAAGGAATTTTTCGGAAAATTCCTTGCCCGCTTAAAGATTTTCGGAGCGTCGTGCGCAGACAATGCTCGCAATTCAGACAACGGAAATTTCAGCGAAATCACGCGTGGAATTTCTGGAGGGCGGGATTTTAGCAAAGCGGATCCAGTTGCCCCAATGAATTCTGAGTGCCGGATGCGACGCAAGAAAAAAACAACAATCGTCACGTTTGAGTCGCGCGAGCGAACCACGATTCATCGCGCCGGTCAGTCATTAATGACCTGGTGCGTTCAATGCGGCACCGAGGTTTTGATGGTGACACCAAACCAAGCCGCCAACATTGCGGGTACAGATGCGCGCGTCATTTTTCGGAAGGTCGAATCGGGCCAAATCCATTTCATCGAAAGCGCTGACGGCGCGCTGCTCATCTGTAAGCAGTCGCTAGAGCGCGCGTTTCGTTGATTTGGAGTGCGGTGGCCTGGCACCGCTTTCTCACAGCGGACGCTGTCGACGTTGGTGACAAGGCGGGGCTAGGCCACCGCACTCCAAAAGGAACGCAGGAGATGGGCATGAAAATCAAATCCAATCGGTTGATAGAAATTCTCGTCGTCGCGCTTGGTCTACTCTCGCTCACGATCGAACCAATGGCTCAGGAAAGACGCGCGCAACAACGGAACAAGGTTGGTCAGATGGTGCCTTTGGTACGCGCATTTCGCGGCCGCGGTAAGGCGAATGAGAATTTGCCGCAGGCCGAGAAACTCGAGATTGGCGGCGACAAGCTCGGTCAAATCCTGAAAGGCAACACGACACTTGTCAGGCTGTCGGTTCACACCAACTTTGTCATCGATCACGGCTATTTGATCTTCAGAACCGGAAGCTCAGTTACTGACCGTTTGAATCCAGCGAGCGCCGATGGCTCGGAAATAAATGGACTGTTGGGTAAAGCCCGTTTCCACGGCCTCGTGAATGAAATCGAGATTGGTGTGAGGCCTCAGGCGAACAAACTCTACCTGCTCGATGTCAGCATCCGACATGCACCAAATTGCGATCGGTGCGGCTTCTCAGTCACCGGGCCGGACGGTCACACGGAAACCTGGCCAGCGAATACGTCGGAGTCGCAGCACCTTTACTTCACTTTCATCACGAACGACGCAGATTGGTATCCACTGATGCTCAACGGCGGAACCTTTGAATTCGATTATTGTGCCGTGCATGAGGTACTGCCGTTATAGAAGCAGGCTCGGAAGATCATAACGGCGGCGTTCGAGAATTGGAGGAGGGCAACTTATGAAGATGAGATTCCAGCGACACGTGACCGGGCACTTCTGGCTGACCATCGCTGTGATCGCAGTCGCCATCTTGATCGAGCCGTATGTGCTTACGCAGCGCAAAGCGTGCGCGCAAGCTAACTGCGCGGAAATCGCCAATCAAATGAAAGGGCTCAGATCAAGACGCTTGCGCCTGCAAAACAATCTAGAGAAAGCTAAGGAACAAGAAAAAGAATCGCTCTTAGATCAGCTAAAGGATCTCGATGTTGAGATTTGCGCGACGCAAACGGAAAGCGATGAGTGCCCCAAGCTTTCAAGTCCGCCAATGTGCAATGGGACGCGCGAATGTACGGCCGCAGAGAAAAAAACACCGCGGCCCTTAACGGTCGCGTTTACCGCTCCCGACGGGATGACGCTTCATGGATATCTGTACGTTCCAAGCGCCAGCACCAAAAAATATCCGGCAATGATTTTCAACCACGGCAGCGAGGAATGCCCTTCCGCTTTTAAGCAACTTGCCCGGCTCTATGTGGACCACGGTTTCGTCTTCTTCGTCCCCCATCGACACGGTCAGGGTTTATCAAAAGACGCGGGACCTTATTTCAGCGACATCGCAAAGACGTTGCACAACAGCGAGGCCGTCGTCGTACTGCACGAGCTTTACAACAAGGATGTGATTGCCGCTGTCAATTGGTTGAAGTCTCAACCATTCATCGATTCCCAGCGCATCGCGATGAGCGGAGGTTCGTATGGTGGGATTCAGGATCTGCTCACGGCTGAGAAGGACCCGGGCGTTCGCGCGTACGTACCTTTCACACCTGGAACACAATCGTTTGGCAACGAACGACTTCGTGACCGACTTATAAAAGCGGTTAAGAACGAGACGGCGCCGATGTTCATCATTCAGGCTGAAGGCGACTACAGCCTTGCACCTATCACAACGTTGCTGCCGTTCCTTGCTGCAAAAGGCAATCAGGAAAAGTGGAAAGTGAAGCTCTATCCAAAGTTCGGGTGTAACAACGAGGACGCCCACGCGCGATTCGCCGGAGCATGCGATGGCATCGCTATCTGGGAGGCAGACGTGCTCGAGTTTTTGGATAAATGGATGAAGTAACTTCAAGGCGGTAACCACGATGAAGAATATATCCACAAAATCTTTTTCGCGATTAGCGATCCGAATTCTCGCCATCGCGTCGGTATCCTTGTTCTGGTTGATGGTCCAATCAAATCAGGTACAGGCGCAAAGCAACTGTGCGGCGCTCGAAAGCGGATTGAAAGGGCTTGAAGCAGCGAAGTCACGCCTGCAGCAAAGTCTTCAGAAGGCAGCGGGTGAGGAAAAGCCTTTACTGGTGCAACAGATCAGAGAGACGGAAGCCGAGATTCGTCAGGCGCAAGCAAAACTGGACAGATGCAAAGGTATCACGATGAGTTGGCATGTCGCAGGTTGGTCGCGGCTGGCACTCCTCTTTCCGCCGACGTCAGTTGCGACACCCCAACGCCACCCGCTGATCTTTGCCTGGCACGCGCACGGCGGCACCATGCAAAACGCTGCGCAAGATATGGGATTTCAAACACTCTGGCCCGAAGCGATTGTCGTTTATCCGCAGGGCCTAAAGACCGAAACGCACGGTGATCCAAATGGGAACGGCTATGGTTGGCAGAAGGAATTAGGTGATGACGGCAATCGTGATCTCAAATTCTTCGACGCGATGCTGGCCGAGGTTCGACAGAAATACGCAGTTGACGAAGAGCGCATTTACACGACGGGATTCTCAAACGGTACCGGCTTCAGTTACCTGCTTTGGGCTGAACGAGGCGACAAATTAGCTGCCATTGGCGCAGTGTCGGGCGTGCTTTCCAAATCTGAGCAGAATCAACCTATTAAGCCACGAGCGCTCATTTCCATCGCTGGGGAGAATGGTCTCGACCCCGGTGCAGTGAATGCGACCATCAAAAGAGCTAGCGAGATTAATGAAGCTGGCCCAAGAGAACCTTGCGACATCCCCGGTGGCGCGCCCGCCAACACGAAGTGCCATCTTTATCCGTCACTGAAAAACACTCCTGTAAAACAGATAACTCATCCTGACGGGCACCACTATTTCTTCTGGGAGCCGGAAGAAATTGTGAAGTTTTTTAAGAATCACAAGAAGCAATAACGAGCTGCATCTCGAAGGAAAAAGCTATGAGACTTCATTTGGGATTTGTGTTCGTGGTTTTTCTGTTGGCGAGCTCGGTACAGCGAGCCGCTGCTCAGGGAACCATCATGAATTGGACCGTTGATGGCGAGAAACGCGAGGCTCTGGTATTTGCGCCCACCAGTGACTCGGCTGTGAAACGTCCTTTGGTATTCGCGTTTCACGGGCACGGCGGCACCATGCAGGGCGCCGCACAACTCATGCACATTCATACGACATGGCCCCAGGCGATCGTCGTCTACCCGCAAGGCCTGACCCATCGGCCAAGCCCTATCGATCAACAAGGCAATCGGCCCGGATGGGAAGTCGAAGCAAATCAGTCGGCCGGAAACGTAGGCAACAAAGATCTGGATTTCTTTGACGCGATGCTCGATAGGATGCGACAGAAATATCTCATCGATGATGATCGCGTTTACGCGACCGGTTTCTCCAACGGTGGAGTGTTTAGTTATCTGCTCTGGGCAGAACGCAGCAAGGTTATAGCGGCTACTGGAGAGGTTGCAGGTAGACTCTGGGATTCCGAGCACCTCACCCAGCCGCGGTCCATTCTGGCGATTGCCGGCTTAGTCGATACGACGGATCCCTACGCGATGCAAGCAGCCTCAATCGAAAGCGCTCGTCAGGCCGATCACGCCACCGGCAACGGACATGATTGCCCAGTGCCGAACGCTGCCGTCGGAACGAAATGCACCTTCTTTCCGTCAACGACTCAAACTCCGGTCAAGACCCTAATCCACACCGGCGGCCACGTGTATCCGGACTGGGCACCTTCAGAGCTCGTAGCGTTCTTCAAGAACCACAAGCGTCCGTGATCATACCCAAAGCATGATAGGCGAAGGAGGGAAACACCATGGAGCACAAACCGCAAGAAGGAACGCTGACATCACCTCTGGCGCGTAAGGCTCTGAGGCTCAGTTTGCTGTCGATACTCGCCTGCTGTTTCTTCTGGCCAGCGTTAGCGCAAGGCCAGGTCAGGAGGCTGATCTTCACAATCAAAACCGCGGACGACGACCTGCGTGGAGGCGACAATCTTAATGTTGGTATCCACTTTCGCGACGGAAACGTGCAATGGAAACCGAATGTGAACAGAGGCCAGTCATGGGGCGAGAACACGACCCAGACGTTCGACATCGGCCTTCAGCAGCCAGTCCCTCTGTCTAAGATTGTTTCAATTGAACTGCAAAAGCCCACTAGTGGATCGGTCTTCTCGGGGGCCGACGAATGGCATATGGCGTCGATTTCGGTGAGAGCAATGGGCGATGGCATAGACAAGGTCATTGCTACTCATGGATTGAAGCAATTCTCCGAGGGATACGACGACCTCGTGCTTCCCATAACGATCGCAGTGGCCGGCAAAGTGAGCAAGCTTGAGCTAACCATCAAGACAGATGGCGACAACCTGGAACACTACGACGGTCTCACGATCACCATTCACTTCCGAGGTGGCCACACGCAAGTTGTGGACAACGCTAATGAAGGTCGGGCATGGGAAAACGACTCGACGCACGTCAAGACCATCACGTTGGATCAAGTCGTGGATCCATCGGAAATCAACAGGATCGTTTTACAAGCGGGCTATAGCCTTCCGGACAACACCATCCCGCCTAAGTCCGACAACTGGAACATGGACTCGATCGCAATCAGGGCCATTGGCGACGGCGTGGACAAGGTAATTGCCAGGCATGGGTTCAATCGATTCACCGGTACCCACCAAACTCTTTCGATTCCTATAACCGCCGCTGAGGCCGGCAAGGCAAACAAGCTTGAATTCACCATTCTGACTGGTGGAGACGATCTGCGGGGTGATAACGAGAACCTCAATGTCGTTATTCAGTACCGCGACGGCCGCACTCAGCATGCAAATAACATCAACGGAGGTCGGAACTGGGCTAACGGCTCGATGCACGTCGAGACGATCACCTTGAATCGCGCCGTGGATCCGTCGGAGATAGTTGAGGTCGATCTAGAGACGACGTTCGACGGTGGGTGCTGTGGCGACAACTGGGACATGAATTCTGTCATTGTAAAAGCAGTCGGCGACGGCGTTAACGAAGTGCTCTTCACCAAGGTCGGCTTCCCAGCCAAGCGGTTCACCGGAGATAAGAAAATCCTGCGGCTTAAAGAGAGATCAGAGCATTAATCGGGAGTGATACTGAGATGTGGACCAATCAAACCAAATCGAGATTGAGTTTCTGGTTTGCGCTGTTTACGTGGATCAGCATGTTTGCAGCCTGCAACTTGTACAACAGCCGCCTGAACCGCAGCACCATGTTTGAAGGAGGTGCCATGTCCGATGCGGCAGCAGCTTTCAAGAAAAAGCTCGGGGGATCCTTCAAGGCGCTTAATGTTCAAATCAATTCCGACTCAGTAACGCTGCGTGCGCAGGACCCGAAACAGCCTGCGAACGTCGATGAGTACAGATACTCTGCTTTCTTGCGTTCAGTCAGCGGCCCTCATCCCGTGGAGTTGAGTTCGCTCGAAAATGATCTCGACAACACGCTTTTTGATTTCGACTCAGTCAATTGGGCCGCGATTGAGTCGCTGGCGAGTGAGGCGATCAGGCGAACTCAAATCGAAGGCGGCAAGATCGAGAAGATGACTGTCGAGCGCGGGCTCGCGATCGGCAGTACTGTTACTAACTCAGGCTCGCTGAAGTGGACTATCGAAGTTAAGAACTCCCGCGAGCACGCGACTGCCTATGCCGATCCTCAAGGCAAAATTACGAAACTCGATCTCTCTCACACCGCGCGCGCGGCCAGCTTCAATCTGCTTACGGCTGAAGCTTTGCGCGAAGCCGTCTCACAGATCGACTCCAACTTTGGCGGGCACGCCTTAGTGATGGACATAGGGCTTACGGACAAGACTCTTTATTTCAAAGCCCAGGACCCAACAACAAAAGAGATCAATCAATACTCCTATGACATTAACGGCATAACTCGCAACGTGATCCTGGATCTGGAGGCTACTGATCAGGACGTTCGCAAGATCCAGCGAGACCACAAGATTGAAGAAGTCCTTTTTGAACTCGACTCGATCAAGCTCGAGCGAGCCCCAGAGTTAGGACAAAGAGCCATGCAACGGGTGGGTCTGGAGAACGCTCGCATTGACTCCATCCACGTCAAGCGCGAAGAACAGGTGCAAACCAAAAAGCTTTTGACTTTCTGGCAAATCGATTGCCAGGCACACCGCAAATGGGGCACTGTTTTTTATGACATGAATGGCAAAGAACTGGGTGTTGAGATTGAGTGAGACCGCTGTGGCCAACACTGGGCAACGAAACCACCGCCGTGTGTTGTCGATTCTTTTGCTTCTCTATGGATGCTTGCATCTAATGGCTGTGGCTTTCGTATGGTCTGTCATTCTCGCTTTAGCAGGCGAGGGATATGTCGATGTAGTGCGAGAGTTCAAAACGTTAGCACTCCTGGGACTGACAATAGCGGGGGTCGCAATGCCGCTGCTTTCCGGGTATGCATTGTTGCGTGGCAGACGTTGGGCCAGAGGAGTCTTGAGCCTGACGTGTCTGGCGATCCTGATCGTGATCATCACAGTGCTGTGGCAGATCTCATGGCCGAGGTTGAGTAGCGCACGCATTGTATTCGGGATTCTTTATGGCGGAGCGAGTCTGGCGATGTGTATCTACGGCTTCTGGTTCGTAAGGAAACGGTGGCCCATCGATGGCTGAGTTAGACTCACGCCTCAAGCACGCGCACTCGCCTTATGCCTCATTCTCCCGTCGAGCAATAGCACGCTTGATCGATTTGATCATTGTGCTCGTGCCATGTGGAGTATTCTATCTCGTCGATCGATCCCTCGGATTTCCCTTGAGATACACTTCACTCTTCAATTGGCAACAACCTCAATCCGTGAATATGTTCATGTTCTATGACTTCCCCGGAGTCTTCACAATCTTCACGTCGATCAAGCTCCTTCTTGCTTATCCCTACTTTGCGCTGATGGAAAGTAGCTCTTGGCAAGGCACGGTTGGTAAGCAGGCGATGCGAATCAAAGTTACAGACATGAATGGTGCCCAAATTTCTTTTGCGCGAGCCACAGCCAGGTATTTTCTTAAGATCATCTCCAGCGTCGAATTCATGCTCGGCTACTTGATTTGCTTCTCGGACCAACAGCAGACGATACACGACTATCTTTCACGGGTTTTGGTTGTCAGAAAGGAAATTGCTTTCTCAGCCTACTATGCCATGCCGCGAGTTTCATCGCGGTTGATGTTCGAAGTCCCATTCCTCCCATGCCTACTGCCACGACGTGACGACGATCGCGCCGCATGGTCTGGATACGAATGCATTTGGTGTGACTACCGAGCAACAGAGAAGCACGTAGTTTGTCCAAACTGCCGGCGGATCGGGTATGCGCCCGTTGGCGTCGTCAAGGGAATGCTACTCATGGCCGGTTCGATTGTTTCGTTGTTGGGAGGCGCTCTCGCTTACATAACATTTTGGGTTGTGAGCGAACGACTGACTGACGACAGACTAGGAAGAGACGGAACGCCATGGACCGTCATCTTCATCATTGTTTTCGCTTGCGGGTTGTGTTTGATTGGCGGTCTGTCATCGATCCTGGGAAAGAAATGGGTATTGCAATTGATGCTCTGGGTCGGCCTGTCTGGCCGCAAGATCTAGACAACTTAGCCTTCCACTCCAAACAGTAGGCTGAAATTGAAACGTCAGGATCTGAAAGAATCCACCGACTGCCGTCGGTGTTATTTTGGGCGCCAGGGCGCGACTGCGTTCAATTTCAAACCTCAAACAGAATTACAAGATTTCAGGATAGGAACAAAGGACGAGGATGAAGAATGATGGATGAAATCGACACGTTTGTTGAGTTAAAGCGAACGTTCCAGCAACACCGCCTCGGCGTTCTCTTGCAGGTTGAACTCACCGCCCATCCCGCCTTTCCCAAGGAAGGAGCGGATTTCATAGTGACCCAGCCGAGTCTTGGGGCGCAGAGACATCTCTCAATTCCCGGACCACGCGAATCTTAGCGGTGACTCTATTAGAATGTGAGCAAAACTCAAAGGTCTTTTTAGAACCTAAAAACCACCAATTTTGTTACCGGCAGGTTGCTTCAGTTTTCCTTTATTGACTAGCCCCGCTCACTGACGGCTGGAAGAGGAAGTAGTCGTGAACGGCCCGCGCTACTTCCGCAATAACCCGTTCGCGCGCTGATGTCTCTTTGTCCGACGACTTCACAAAGACAGCAATTGCGACATGACCTGCGTCGTCTGGAAGAGTGACAATGCCGACATCGTTTGTGGTGCCGCCGATCGTTCCCGTTTTGTGTGCTACCTCGGTGCCTAACGGGAGCATTCCTTTCAAGCGTGCGTCGCCGGTGCGACAGCGTCGCATGATGTCGAGCAATAGTTCCGCGCTTTCAATTTTGAGCAGATCTTTGCGGTAGATTCTCGCAAGCAGCGTCACCATCCCGTCGGGCGTTGCTGTGTCGCGAGGATCGGCGTCAAATCTGGTCGCCGCGGCTTTAATTTCTTCTGGCTTCAGCGCTTCAGACAACTTCTGGAAAAGAGCAGGCGACCACTCATTTTCCGGCACCACTTGAGTGATTCCCCTCCAATCGGCAATCAGCCGGGCCGTGGAACGATTGACGTCGATGCCGTTGATTCCGATCTCGCGCATGCGAGCTGTTACTGCTTCCGGACCTCCCGCCAGGCGGAGACATACGTCGGTGGCGCTGTTATCACTTATGAGCAGCATGAGTTCCATGAGGTTGCGCACCGACAGCGCCAGTCCTGGTTTATTGAACAGATCTGTGAGCGTCCCGCTACCTGGATGAAGGTCGCTCGGTTGGAGCTGAATCATCTGATCGAGACGAAGCTCACCTTTATCCACTCGCGTCAGGAGTTGAACGGCAATGGGTACCTTGAAGGTACTGGCCATCGGAAATCGGTCGCCGCCGTTAAGCGACACTCGACGATTGCTTTCGAGGTGAATCGCGGTCACTCCAACAACTCCACCTGCCCCTTTTGCTAGTCGTGCGATTTCACGTTCGAGCCTCGGAAGAGCGGGATCAGTGACGACGAGCGCGGCTGTTGTTTGTGCAGACGCAAGCGCGGCGCAGCTGAGTATTAGTGCCAGCGTCGCAGCAATCGACACTCTCTCAATCAGGGTTGTAGTTTTGTGCATCGTCGGATAAGTCTCCTTGTTGTTTTGCTGACCGGAATACACGCGTTGAGATTCTACACCTCGCTGCGACTTAAGTCCGGTGTCTTTGGGTTTGTGACCGAAGTTGAAACCCCGCGCCGCTGACCAGGAAAGAACTAGAAAGAAAACTTCGCGCTGGCGAACGTATATTGAATCCACCACTCAACTTGAATTCGCCAGCGCGCAAGAGAGTATCAGTGATCGCTGGGTAGGTTGGGTCTGAAGAATCCACCGACTGCCGTCGGTGGTATTTTGGACGCCGCCGCTGAAGCGGGTGGTGTCTTCGCTACGACCCTCAATAGTTGCTTGGCCCTCACCGCGACCATAAAAACATTTGACACTTCATTAGCGCGGGTGTATAGGTGAGCGCCTCGGCGTTCTAAGCTCACTCCGCTTTGCCTCGTGAATGGTCGAGCCTTATCAGCCACCTCGCGCCTTAGGAGGTCACCTCAAATGGCAGACAAAGAAACCCGTGAAGTTGTCTTGCAAATCCCTGACATTGGATTGAAGAAGGAACAGATTGCTGCGCTGAAGAAATCGTTTCATAACGAACTCGTCAGTAGCCTCGGACCGAAGGCATTAGCTCGCATCATTATCCGAATCAGGATTCGGATAATTGTTGTCCTGGCAGAGCACTAACGGTTGAACACTGGAACTCGGCGGCTAAAGCTGTCAGCAGTAACGCTCGTCACCTCGTCGGTCACGGATGACGCCTGACTTAAAGCGTTTTGGGAAGTTCCGTCTTCTTCTATCAGGGGCCGCTGAGTTCTCCTCGCATCAACACGCTAGCTCACTTGTTAGTCTGTCAGCGACTCACGACTAACTAATCGTGAGCTTTGGTGAAACTGAACCTCTCATTCACCAGGCACAAAGGGAGGATCGGGGAGGATCGCAATGAAGGTTTGTCTAGTTAGCGCGCCCACTGCAAATGATTTTGATGATCCGAAGATTCTGGAATCTGACGCGATTCGAATGATTGCAGAACATGCACCACTTGGAATACTTAGCCTCGCAGCAGTTCTTGATCAAAATGGATCCCCTCCTGAAATCGCCGATGCGAATCGCCTTTACTATGAGTATTGCCGAGAGGAGAAGGCGTTGCGGGAGAAAACCGACTTCACGAATTATGCGGCCCAACGCATCGCAAAACTTCCTGGCGATTTCTACGGCTTCAGCACTATCTGCAGTAGCTATCCGCTGACGTTGAGAATAGCGCGCGAGTTGAAACGCTTGCGGCCTGAATCAGCGATTACTTTGGGTGGACCGCAGGCGTCAGTCGTTGATGTCGAAACCATGAAAGCATTCGACTTCATAGACTTCGTTGTACGTGGCGAAGCGGAAGCCACCCTGCCAGCATTGCTTGAAGGACTCACATCACACAACGCCTTCGACGCGGTCCCCGGTATCACATTCCGGCGCAACTCCGAAATTGTTCGAAACCATAATGCGCCACCAATTGAAAACCTCGACTCACTTCCAATGCCTGCGTATCACCTCTACCCCTACATGGAGGGTTGCCGTTACATCGCCCTCGAGTTGGGAAGAGGTTGTCCCTTTGCTTGCAGCTTTTGTTCAACCAACGACTTTTTCCGTCGCCGATTCCGCTTGAAATCGCCTGAGCGGGTGATAACAGAGATGAGAGCGATGAGAGATAAGTACAAAGTGACGAGCTTTGATCTGGTCCACGACATGTTCACAGTTGATCGAAGAAAGGTCGCGGAATTTTGTAACGCGCTGATTTCATCAGGCGAAGATTTTTGCTGGGGTTGCAGTGCTCGAACTGACTGTATTGACGAGGATTTGATCAAGCTGATGTCGAAAGCTGGTTGCAAGGGCATCTTCTTTGGCATTGAAACAGGATCCGCCAGGCTTCAGAAAATTATTAAGAAGAACCTCGATCTTTCGGAAGCAATACAAATGGTCAAGAGTACTGACAAATACAAGATCGAGAGTGCTGTTTCGCTCATCACCGGTTTTCCTGAAGAGACTTCGGATGATCTCGAAGGAACAGTTCACTTTTTCATGGACTCGCTGCGGTTTGATCACGCCGATCCTCAACTCTGCCTGCTAGCCCCACTCGCCGAAACACCGATTGAGTCAGAGCACCGGGATGAATTGATCTTCGACGACATCATCTCTGATATGTCGTTCCAGGGCTGGCAACAAGATCCTGTCGATCGCCGGATGATTGCGGAGCACAAGAGCATCTTTCCAAATTTTTATTCCGTGCCGACACCATATCTCGATCGACAAGTGCTGAAGGAGTTGAGGGAATTCCTTCTAAACGGGATGGCAGACTTGCGCTGGCTGTTAGTCGGGCTGCACCAGGACAGCGGCAACCTCTTAAAGGTCTTTATGGATTGGCGTGAATGGCGGGTACTAAACAAAGGTGATTACCCCGACGCAAACGCGAGCTCCTACTATGCCAGTTGTGCTTTCCCCGGAGAATTCCTGGAGTTCATCCGTTCGCAGTACTTACCAACTTGTACAAAGACCTACCTGGCGATCTCAACGCTAGTCGAATATCAGGAGGTCCTCGACCCTGCACTCATAGAGTCGCAGAATGAAACTGCGAACGAAGAGGAAAAAGCAATTACCGATTGCGGCGGGCTGATGACTGGCGAGCGAATACCAGTTCGCAAGCCCGATGTGATCGTTGCAGTTCTGAGGGCCAACTATAAAAAGATCATTAAGTGTTTGAGACGAAAGGGCAGGTTGGCGAACGTTCCCGCTGACGAAGTCACAGTTGTTACTCGACCGTCACCGGAGAATCGGCTCGAAATCTTACAACTGAGCGATCACTCCACCGAACTGCTGCGGCTATGCGATGGCAAACAATCAGTGTCGGAGATCGGAGAAAAATTCCTTGAATATGCGCCGCAGGTGAATGGAGTACCTGGAGTTCAGGCGAGTGTGCTTGGACTCGAGTTATTGCGGCAACAAGGTCTGCTTGTTCTGACTAGCGCTTCTGGCGTTGTGCCCGAACACCAAGGCGACTCCTTTGCTTATCAAACGGCGTGAAGAGAATTCTTCTGAGTTTGTAGTTAATCGTTATCTGAAATTGTTTCAGCACGTTGTAGCCGAGGATGCCGCCAAGACCTAGCCGGCTGGCGCGGTTCAAAACGGCCAAACTCATTATCGCGACGTCGACGTTTTTCAGTTCTGATGAGCCGAGTTTCAGCGACTCCAGTTTCGCCGCCCTCACGTGCAGATTACCAGTAGCTCCGGTCGCGATTCCTCGCGCTCCATCTTGATCTATTCGGGACGCGCGCGCTACAGCCGGCGAAATCACCGTCATCGATGCGCCGGTATCCACAACAAAATTGAATGGTCCCTTGCCGTTGACATATGCGTCGATGAGGACGAGCGGTTCGCGACGATCAATGCGGAAACGGAGACCTTCAGCCAGGAGTTTTGAGTTACGGTCAGACATGGCTGCATGGTAACACGCTTCGTTTTAGTCGTTAGCCGCACGAGTCGCTTGCGGTGAATATCGTTGTCAGCGCTGCGACAATCCGTGAATCGTGAATCGTGAATAGACACCATTCACTTTAGCTGCTTGGAGTAGCTTGTCTCAAAGTCGATTTCGGTGGTAACGAGTTTCGTGTTTATTCGTGTGACTTCGTGGATCGTTCCTTTTGTCTGGAAAAACAAGGCCGATCCACGAAATCACACGAACCAACACGAACCAAGAATAAATGGCCTCGCTGCCCTAACCTAAAGGTTGGGGAGAATGAGATAAAGTATTTCTCGTCGCTTGAACTTGCCTCAACCTAGAGTGTTTTCAAGAATTCGATCAGCGCTTTACGCTCGTCGACTGTAAGACTCAATCCAAACTCGTGTCCCTTCACTGCCCGTGTTGTTACTCCATAACCGCGGAAAGCGGTTGGAGTGTAATCGTCGCGCAGGCGCCGTGGATCAAACCAGTCTTCCAACGTTGCCACCGATCCACTGTGTTCGAAAGGACCACGGTACCAGACGCCTTTCAAACTTGGGACCTTGTAGTAACCGGTACCTCTTCGGGTGTTGAGTGCTAAGTTTGGATCAGTATTAATCGGGATATTCAGGACGTCGCTTGTTCGAAGATCCACTTTGAATCCAGCGACCGGTAGTAACATGTTGTTAGTGTAAAGCGGTGGCGTGTGACAAGCGTCGCAAGCTTCAGTCATGAAGACTTCATAGCCTTTTTTAGCCAGAGCAGTAAACTTGTTTGGATTGTCTGGAGGTTTGAGTGAGTAGATGTAGAGCGACAGCGCGTAGAGTTGTTCGTCGCTATAGCGACTCTGAGTGGAGGCAGCAGGCAATTTACCGACGGGGCGAAACTGATCATAAAGAGTGAGCTCATCGGCTCCCTGGTTCAATGCCGCATAGCGCATCAGATCGCCGATGGAGCGCTGCCGCCCCAGCCCGGTGCTGTCGAGGTATAAGCGATCCTTCAGACCAATCAGATCAGGTATTGCGGCAGGATAGAATAGACTGGTGCCTTGACGAGCGCATGAACCAGGCGTGATTGCTTCCAGAACGGAAGCCAGTTCAGAGACAGACATTCGATCGGCCCGCGCGCTCGCGTCGTCTTTGATCCAGGGAGCACCGTAGCTCCGGCGAACATCCTCGAGAAACCGTTTACGGACTGAGTCTTTGTTTTTTGACTTTGCTTCCGCGATTCGCAGTTCATAGCCAAAGGCACGATCATCAGGAAAATTCCCCTGCGCTCCCTTGATCAAGGTGCCATCCGGCATCACCCGCGTGTGACATTGTCCGCAAGAGAGAATGCCAAGTTCTACTTTGCCTTTTTGCCTTACAACCCATCGCATGAAGGGCATCACACCTTCACTGGTAACCGGCACTTTGTTCTTAACAAACCAGTCCATTCCGCGAATCTCGGAATACAAGGTACCGTCGGCGACAAAGTCTATGGGTGCATCGAAAACCATCTCACCGGCTTTGGTCCAATCAGCCTCCGAATTTAGTTTCGACGAATCAAAAACAAGCTGAGGTTTTTCCCTCCTTAGCTGGTCCATGTAGCCGCGAGGTTCACGATCCGGACGGTAGACCTCGTAGCTCTTATATATTGGGCGGACTGGGATGCTGTAGTAATAGGAGGAAGAGATGAATTTAGTAGAGATACGAGAATCGGCGATTGGCAGTTGGAATGAATTAATGGCTTCGGTGTCCCAGGTTTTGGGAATGAAGTTCGTTTGCGTTTGCCCCAGGCTTAGACTGGCGAGGATTAGACCGAACACGACGGTCAAGCAAAGAGTCTTCCTTGTTAATACAGCATGACAGCGCTCAGTTTGTTGTTCTTTCAGGTTGTGAGTAATACTTCGCACCGTTATCGTCCTCATACGCAGATTCCTGCTGTGGTTCTTTAGGGTTTATCTAATTCACACGCGCTGTGAATGATAACCGCTTGTGCTTACCGCTGTTCACCAACGAGTGATTGCAGCCGTCGCTCGATGTCCGGAACCCTACGTATCTGAAACTCGGGTTCGATAGTCTCCGCAAGTTGAAGTGCTTTTTCATAACTCGTGCGTGCCTGCTGCGGTTGGCCCAGCTCGCGAAGAATATCCCCCAACGCGAGTTGCGTATCCACCGAGTCGGGTGCAAGCGCGACGGCAGCCTCAGCTTCGTGCAATGCTGCATCGAGTTGTTTTGCCTGAGCGAGATTTTGCGTTTTCTGTACTTTGCTAATTGCAGACGCGAGTGGCACGTCGAACTTGCCATCAAAAACAAAGACGCTGGCGTCGATCATTGCGGTTGGTGTGAGCCGCTTGAATTGGCCAAAAGGATCGAGTGAACCAGGCCCGAACTCAAAACCGGACAAGTTGCCGGTGCTAATAAATATTGGACCTTCAATTGACGGCGGCACGTCAATCTGTTGGTTTAGCCACAAAGTGCTAAGCGTCGGCAAAGGTTTACACGGAATGCCGTAGTAGCCTGGATCAGCTACACCTGCTGCGAAGTACTCAAACCAACACTCTTTCACGCCACGCTGATCAATGTATCGCTTCACGCTCTTTAGTTGTTGTCCCCAATCTGCATTGGAGTCGGTTAGAAGTTTGTACGTTTGAGATGATCCGCCCCACATTTCATTTGCGTAAGGGATGTAGTTAGGAAAAGTCATTAAAGATGAAACGGCATGGACCAACATACACAGCCCGACTATGTAGATCCACTTGTGACTCCGCTGGATCAGAGTCCATGCGGCGCCGCCAATAAGCACATAGAGAAAAACGTAAACGATCAAGATGTGGCGCACGCCGATGTTCATGCCAACAGCAAGTGCAACTATCAGGTAGAAGATTGTCGGCACTAGCAAGAATAAGATCTCTCGCAGATGATTCATACGACGAGTTGCAATAATCGCGACACTCAACAGCAACAGAGCGAGCACTCCAATAGTTGATTTGATCAGAAAGGCAACAGGGAAGTAGAACCACACACCGTGCGCATAGATTTTTCCAAGGACGTAGCTCGTGTAGTACATCGCGGTGAGTCGGACATCGGCCAAGCCATAGAGGTACGATTCGGGAAACATGTGCCACCTGGCCATTACTGAAACCGGCCACGCCTCATAAGTTTTCAATCCTTGCAGGTACTCCGCTAGAGGTGGATTCATCTGAAGGCCGTCTGGGCGTGCGGCGTAGCGAAATCCGTAAGCTGCCCACAGGATTGCCCAGCCGATCAGCACGATGAGCACCAGGGAACCCGCGATCCGGAGTCCCTGACGCCAAAGCGTTTTGCGCCGAAGCGCAACTTCGCATACGCCGAGTAGGAGCAAAATTGGGAGAATGAGAAGGCCAGTATGTTTGACCGCCAGTACAAGTCCAACGGCCGCCCCCGTCATGACCAACCTGAGAGCTGACGGAGCTTTGAGGAAGCGATAGAAGAGAAAGACGCTAAGAAACATGAAACAAGCGAGTCCAACGTCAGTTGTGACGAATGCGCCGTGCGCTAAGAGGTTTGGATCGAAAGCAAGGAGCGTGAGCGCGATGAAAGCGGCGCCGGTACCAAACATTTCCCTGGTGCCGAAGAAGACAATCAATGCCGTGAGAAGTGTCAGAGTAGCTGCCGCTGTGCGCGTGCGCGAGAGAATCTTTTCAGCGTCATTCTGGTAAAGAAAGTCCTTGCCACCAAGAAATGCATCTTCCTTAAAGAACCGTCCTTGAGGAACAGGAGTTTGTAGTTGCAACCCTAGCAATGGTGAAGTCGCGAGCAGTTTGACCAGTGGCGGATGCTCAGGATTCAGACCGAAATCGCGCTTGGTCCAGGAGAGATATCCGGCATAGATGTGGTTCGCCTCATCCCACGTCTGTGATTCTCTTCGTACAGAGAAGAAGAGTTGCAGGCTGATGATGATGAGTAAGAGAAGTAGGCCTGAGAGTTCATAACGCTTACGGGGGCGCGGCAGCATGGAGACTAGGATAAAGAGTGAATAGTGAATAGTGAATAGTGAATAGTGAATCGGCGTCGAGTACGCCTGTTCTCCAGACGGCAACGACTCGCGATTACACGTACAATGTTTTCGAGCGACGTTATCTTAATAAGCGAAAGGCGATGCGCGCCTTACTGCTTGCCCGCTGAGATCTACAATAGTGCAACCCACGATGAAAGTTTCAACTTACAGGATCATCAGTCCTCAATCTTCACTGAAATAATTCAAGCTGAGATAAATGCAGTCCGGAAGGGTGGCTTGCCCCCGCTCAATGTCCACCACATTCGACGTTGAGTCTGAGGCAGATTGAGCGGGGGCAAGCCATCCTTCCGTACTGCATTTATCTGAGCTCGAGTTGTTTCGTGGAAGTTGATTCGTTGACCTTTGGTACGTCGAACATCCAACTGCCTATTGATCACAAAACCACGTTCTTCAAGACATGGATAAGTTTCGTGTCTAATTCGCGTGGTTTCGTGGATCGTTCCATTTGTCCAGAAAAACAAGTGGGCGCCCCGCCATCGTCGTTCTTAAGTCCGCCGTCGTTGGTTTCGGCTGCTCGTGAATTCTTCGCGGTATTGGACTGGAGTCATCCCAACTAAACGCTTAAAAGTTCTACAAAAATGACTCTGATCAGCAAACCCTGCGGCTGCTCCGATCGCGGCCGGGGATTCTTCAGAGTTGCTAAGTTGGTGGCAGGCATGCTGAATACGAAGAACGCGAATGTACTCACCCACCGTGCAATTCTTAAATCGTTGAAATTGACGAGCCAGATGGACTCGGTGTATCCCGACTGCAGCAGCTATTTGAGTCATCGTGAGACGCTCCTGAAAACTGCTGTGAAGAAGTTCAATCACCTGAAGGAACCAGCGCGGTGGCAGTCGCCCATCATCTTCATCATTTCCGCGAGAGACCTCCGACAGCATTTGCAGCGTTAGGCCTTCGATCGCAATAGGGGCGGCTGTGTCCGCCATAAGAGACTCTTTATAGAGCCTGAGAAACAGGCTACTCAATCCAGGCCTACCAAAGACTGAATGATCCAGCTTGAGCGAATATTCGCACGCCTGCTTTAGCCACTCTGGTCCTAAGGCTACGCTAAACGCGCGAGTTTTTGTCTGAAAGAAAGTTAACGAGTGCCCATGATTGGCCGGCAAGAATTCGGTAGAAAACGAAACATAGGTTCGAGAGCGTCCAGCATATCTTTCTTCGCATCCGCCAGAAAGGGCCATGCAAAAGAAGGCTTCCTCGTGCGAATGCAAAGGAACGCTAATTTCAGGTTTATATATGCCCTCAAGCAGGTTGAGTCCGACAACGTCGCGGGTCCGGATGACTTCTCCAGGAAAGTCATGATGCGAGAAATGTGTTTCCATAAGTAGTAGGTTGGATAGCCTAACCATTCATTTGGTTGCGAATCAAGATATTCTGAAATGGAATAGTCTCTTAATCTGAAGTTCCTCATTACTCAAACTCTCTGCGTTCTCGGCGTCCTCTGCGTTTTTCTTGGCCCCATTGAACACACTCAATTATCGGATTTGTTGAGAGCCTAATCAGTGCAAGGAAAACGCAGAGGACGCAGAGACGCCGAGAACGCAGGGAGTCGGTGTTTCTCTCGGTGCTACTGGCTTAAGTTTCTAAGAGGCTGCTGAGAACGCCAAGGGTTAGCCGCTACTCTTGTTCTATAACGATTCAACCGTTCAATACATCACTCCGACATCTGTTTAGACTGTTACAGCGAATCGCAACTGCCTATGCGAAAGAAGTTTCAGGCAGCATCAACCACGGAGGAATAATGCACATTACCTTAACACGAAGACGACTTCAGCTTTGGGCAGCCATGATGTTGGTCTTCATTCAGGCAGGACTCACCCCTAGTCGCGCTTTAGCACAAGACACCGAAGAGACATTTCCAAAAGAGGTGGATGATTATGTTGCTGCCACTGTAAGAACGTGGGAGATTCCAGGTATCGCCATTGCCATTGTGAAAGAGGGAAAGCTGATCGTTGCCAGGGGTTACGGTGTGCGAGAACTGGGAAAACCAGAACAAGTCGATCAGAACACGATTTTTGACGCTGCCTCGCTTTCGAAATCGTTCACTGCGGCCGCCATTGCTTCATTGGTAAACGAAAACAAAATGACGTGGGACGCGCCGGTGAAACGATACTTACCATCAATCGAGTTCCCGGATCCTTATCTCACCGCGAACGTTACTATCCGCGACCTCTTAACGCATCGCACTGGTATCCATGCTACGAATGGTGCTTTGTTCTTCAGCGGTGCGAATCGTTCGCAACTCCTCGGCCTTATTAAGAACATGAGAATTGTCGCGCCCTTTCGGACTCAATTCATTTACTCGAATATGGGCTACACGGTTGCTGGTGAGGCTGCTGCCGTTGCCGCTGGAACAACTTGGGAAGACTTAATCACCAAACGTTTTCTCGTTCCCCTTGAGATGAAACGGACGAGTGCGATTTTTAACTCCGCACCTTCAACCGGAAACATTGCTTCAGGTCATGCACTCATTAACGGAGTACAACGAGTGACACTACGGGAAGGCGTGCAGCGTGACGTCACTGCACCCGCAGGAGCCGTGCAATCCAGCGCCGCAGACCTGGCGAACTGGATGATCTTTCAACTTGGTGATGGGACGTTTCAAGGCAAACGGATCTTAAGCCCTGAGGTGATGACCGAGATGCACTCTATACAGATCATTATTCCCGGGGGCCAGGCTTTTCGTACCGCCCGCCAGATAAAATACTTTGGCGGTTACGGGCTTGGTTGGCAGGTAATGGACTATCGCGGCAATCGGATTTTCTGGCATTCCGGCGCCGGCGATGGGCAGTTCGCGTATATGGTCCTCTTGCCCGATTCGCGGTTGGGTGTTGCGGTCTTAATCAATTCGTGGAAAGCAGGGGCGAATCTAAACGGCGCCATCGCCTCACGCATCATCGACTATTATCTCGGCCTGCCTACTCGCGACTACGGCGCCGAATATCGCGAGTCATGGACGCGCAGCATCCAACAACAGAATGCGGCCGTGCGACAATTCGAAGCGTCGCAAATCAGAAATACGAAACCGACTCTTCCACTAACGGAGTATGCCGGAGTCTTTCGTGACCAACTTGGCCTTGAACTCAAGATATGGTTAGAAGGCGATCATTTGCGCCTGCAATACGGGGGCGGAGAAATCGCAGAGGTTACGCATTGGCACTACGACACCTTCCTGGTCCGCTGGCTGAATCCGCTTCATGCCGAACAACGATCGACACTTGCGCAGTTTGTCATGTCTCCTCAGGGAAGAGTGGCCGAAGTGCAAATGGAGTTTTTCGGTGACCGTCTGGTGGCGCGGCGTCAAACACCGTGAATCGTGAATAGTGAATAGATACCACCCGCTTCAGCGGCGTGGAGTTTCAATTTCAGCCTAACCGGAGTCATCCAATTGTTGATGAGACACTTCGTTCGGAACCTAGTCCTTAGCATCCACTGGAAGCCCTGCTCCCGTCCACGCATCAATGCCTCCGTAAAGAGGGTGGACATTCTTCCATCCATGCTCCAGGAGTTTCTGCGCCACACCAGCGCTGGACTCTTCGTGCGGGCAACAACAGTAAGTGATGACGGTGCGGTCTCGAGGAATTTCTTCGAGATGCTTATCCACTTCATCGGCAGGAACCCGGATTGCTCCCGGCAGTTTCGTATTTGCTTCAGACCACGCCTTTGGATTCCGCGTGTCTACAAACGTAAAAGTCTCGCCGCGATCCATACGCTGTTTCACTTCATCTAAAGTAACTCTGGTTGCTTCCATCTTTGTTGCTTCCATCTGCCCTCCTGTTTGTATGGCAATCAATAAGGCAGGGCACGCCCCACCAACTCGCTAGAACCGTTTGGTCGCGTCTGATCTTCCCTTGGTCGCGTCTGATCTTCCCCTGGACCGGGCAGCGGTAGAAGCGAACGTTCCGGTCAGGCCACCCTTCGCTCGATCGATTCTCCATACAAAACGTCCGCTGGTTTTTCGCGTGGCACCGCTTTCCGAAAAAGTTGCTTTAACCTTGTCGCCTTCGATTGAGCCTCGCACGACGATAGGAGTCCTGCTCGGCCCAGGTAAGCTTTGACCATTCTCAGAAACCTTTTGTCCCTTTCCAGTAAACTCGTTCCCGGTTTGATTAATCGCAAGCTCAAAGCCGACTTCCATGTTCTTATAAGGTTGATATGCCGTTTGCTCGACAGTGTTGGTAACCTTCCAAGTGCCAGTTAGATCTGGTACGACAGAAGTAGGCGCTGTGCTATTCAATACTTGCGGATCAGTTGCGGGCGCAGAGGCCTCACCTGTATCAGGCGCCGTTGAACCATTCGATACTTGCTGATCACCTGCATCGGTCGAAGTCTGAACTTTAGTTGCAGGGGCCGGTGAACTGCGCCCGCGGAATCGATAAACGAGTGCGAACGCTGCGGCAGCAACGAGAATCATCAGAAGGGTCACGAACAATGCGGGCCGAACTCTTGATCTTGAACTTGGTCCATACGTAATGGCCCGTTGAGTTTCTGCAGGCGGTGTCTTACTGCTTCTAACAATAGTAGCTTCGTCGGAAACTACAGCCTGGTCATCGTAATAGTCCGGCGCATCTTGTGTCGCAGTGGCTGAGTCAGTAAACGCTGCCGGCGGGAGTGAAAAGGCTTCGGTTACTAAAGGGGCTGCGACAGGGGTTACGAAAGGCTCGTGCACGTTCAAGTTCTCTCGCTCGTCCACCTCGCTTAGAGGTACTACTTGTGCCGGCTCGTAGTCATCTTCGAAGGGAAGATCATGCGGGTCCTCGTGGCTTACTGGGAGCGCGGACGTCTCGTCCGCAACCGCGTCGTCAGACGCGCCCATCTGTTCGCGCTGCGCGCTCATGTGCGGACGAGACTTCCGCGCTCCCAGTACTGCCCCGCCGATGCCGAAGAAATCTCGAAGCAGGATCAGCTCGTTTGGAGTGATTGAGCTTTGGGTTGGAGGTGTGATCGCTGGATCGAAGCTGAACGTGACATCACGCAGCGAAGCGAGTGCATTGATAGCTTGAAAGCCAGTAAGCTTCGCGAACTTCGCATCTACAAGCTGACCTTTATCCAGGAGGACAGCAGCGTCTGTCATTCCTGATGTAATTCGCAGCCTGCCGCTCTCACCTCGCGATGAGAGGACGCGAATCACGTCTAGTACCGTCTGATCCCGAAGCGCGTTTTCCAATGGTAATCCCCCCTTGTAGTAGTCTCTTTGCCTTATTCTGAGCAGATTTAATGCCGCGCCTGATGAATACTCGTTGGCTGCTGTTCTGGTTAGATTGACGATCGGGGAATCGTTTTTTGACTCACTTCGATGCGCTGAACTGTAGTGTTTCGAAGCAACGACTTGTGAATAGTGAATGGTGAATCGTGCGGCTATCACCAATCCATAGACTCTGCCATTAGAATGCAATCCAGAATCACTATGACATGATTGGAAAACCTGACATTAAGGTGCGGCGCGCCAGGCTTGATGATGCGAACCTGTTGAGTCAATTGGGAGCGCAGACATTCGAAGAAACCTTCGCCTCTGATAACACGCCAGAGGACATGGCTGCCTACCTTGCTT
>DATJKB010000726.1:0-3041 GCA_035491875.1 Pyrinomonadaceae bacterium
GGGTGTTGATGTTAACAAAAAAATTTTCTGACCCGGATAGATCTTCGATTTCGGCAAAAGGTACCCACTTCGTATTGACGCTTTGCAGTAGGTCCAGCGGACGCCGCAGGCCTGTCTCTATCAACTTCGTAACCTGGACCAGACAGGGAGCCACTTGATAGAGAGCACATAACGGCTGGGGAATCAGATCCTGCTGAATTGGCACTACTGCATCGTGGCTTTGCCGAAAGTTACTCAAACGCCGACATAGATCGGCTGTAGCGAATGGAAGATCGCAGGCGATTACAAACGCCCATTCGGTTTCGCAGTTTGTTAGCGCTGTTTCGATTCCACCTAGCGCGCCCCATTTCGGATGGATATCGCTCACGCTTTCCAAACTCAAATCTTCGGAATGTTGTCCGACAATCACCACGCGTGATGCGAAGTCACCGAGGGTTTGCGAGATTCGTTCGATAAAGGTCTTACCCTCAAGGAAGAGGCGCGCTTTATCAGTCCCCATTCGACTTGAGGCACCCCCAGCAAGTATGAAGGCTTCGATCTGATCCATGAGGAGTTAGGTTGAGTATTCCAGAATCACGCGCATACGCTTGAGATACACTTGTGAGTAACGTGGATTAGCCTTGATCTGAGTGAGAACGCGTTGCGCTTCCTTCAAAGTTTTTCCAGCGTATACTGCCAGGAAGTTGAAGTTGCGATCGACGTTCTCATAGAGAACTAACTCTTCGGGACAATTAAGGTGCGACGCAAAGACCTTCCGAGTCGGCCAGAGTTTCTGCGCTTCCAGTCGTTCCTCTTCTGTGACATTAGCGCAATCGGGATCTCCAACCGACTTAACGCTCTTGAGAACCACGGCATAGAACTCTTCGGATTGATACGATTTTCCGAAGACCAGTTTCTCTTTGATCACGAATGGCAGCTGGTAGGGCGCGAAAGAGTATGAAGAAGAACACTTCACGGTCGGTTGATGACAAAGCGGACCCTGCATTTGAGCTGGCAAGGTTGCCGGTACGAGCAAGCAAATCACCAGGCCGCTGAGCTTAATCATGGGTCGATATTACCAGTCTTATTACGGGCCCGTTAATATCTCTTTGGAGTGCGGCGACCTGTCGCCGCTTTCCATCGGACCAAAGCAGTGACCGAAAGCGGCGACCTGTCGCCGCACTCCAAAGAGAGGCGCCGCCTTAACCTTGACCGATTATCAAAGCAAAATTATAGTCGCTGGTGCGGCGTCTCAGACGTTTCTCGCATCTATGATTCTGGTCAAGCGAACTTGGAAATACGAGGTCGATCTTAATGAATAAACTTTGGGCGTCGGTTCCCTTAGCTCTTCTCTTGTTGGCTGCGGTGCATGTTAGCGCCCAAAAGACTACCCCTGCTCCGCCCACTCCCGCTCTTCAGCTGTTTCCACTGGAAGATTTGAAACCCGGAATGAAAGGCACGGCGCGAACCGTGTTCTCCGGTACGGAGACTCAGGAGTTCGGAGTTGAGGTTCTTGGTGTGCTGCCAGGTTTTCCAGGTCCTCGCCAATCGGCAATCATCGCCAGACTGAGCGGTTCAAATGTGGATAAGACCGGAGTGTTCGCCGGTATGTCAGGCTCACCGGTTTACATCGACGGAAAGCTTGCCGGTGCGATCGCGTACAGTTTTCCATTTTCGCGCGAACCCATCGCTGGTATCACTCCGATCAAACAGATGATCGACATCTTTAATAAAGGCACCGGCGAAGTTAAACCGAAGGAGCCGAGGGTTGTTTCATTCGCTCAACTTGCCGGCACCGAATGGAAAGCCGATCCACCTAAGCCAGCCGTGTCACCAATTTCTTTCGTTACACCTGTTTCAGCAGGCTCTCCATTGATGCCGTTGCTCGGTCAGCAAATGATCCCGATTGCAACGCCACTGGTCTTCACGGGATTGTCGCAGGAATCACTGTCGCTGTTTGCGCCTCAATTGATCTCGAATGGACTTTTGCCGGTCACAGGGATGGGTGGGGCGGCGGCAATCACCCCGCTAGCGTCTGTCGACGCAAACACGTTCCCTCCGGGCAGCTCGATAAGCGTCCAGCTCGTTCGCGGAGACTACTCGTTGGCCGCTGCCGGAACCGTAACGCTGCGCGACGGCGATCGTATCTACGCGTTTGGTCATCCATTTCTTAGTCTCGGTGCTTCCGACATGCCGATGTCAGAATCATCAGTCGTTACGGTTATTTCAAACATCAACAACTCGTTTAAGTTGACGGTCCCAGGTCAAATGGTCGGAACGATTTCTCAGGATCGCGCGTCAGGTATATTTGGCATGTTGCGCCAGGCGCCAAAGATGATTCCGGTCAAAGTTAACGTGTATACGAGTCGTGATCGAAAAGAGACATATTCCTACGAAATCGCAAACGACTCATTTCTGACGCCGTTGCTGCTGAATATCACGCTCTTCAACACGATCACCTCCACCGAGCGTGCGCTTGGTGAATCGACAATTTCGATAAAGGGTGAGATCAAGGTCAAAGGACAGGAGTCGATTCAAATCGACAGGAGATTCTCCGCCTCCAACTCTGCAGCGATGGCAGCGGGTTCAATTGCCGCGCCCGTCGGTTCATTACTCGCGAGCGGCTTTGATGACGTGCAGCTCGACAACATCACTCTCGACATCTCTTCAACCGAAACAAAGTATGCGGCAACGCTCGAGCGAGTCGCGATTGATCGCACTGAAGTCAGGCGTGGCGAGAAGATCGAAGTTCAAGCGTACGTGCGGACGGAATCAGGCAAACAATTCGTGCAAAGTATTCCGATTCAGATTCCTGACGACGTTGCAGAAGGTCAGTTGCTGGTGTTCGTCGGCGATGGTAATGCGCTTCAGGAAGGGTCGGCTGCCAAAGCTTTTGTGCCTCAGGATCTCGGCCAGCTCGTCCGCGCGATCAATACGATGAAGAAGAGCGATCGCCTCTACGTTAAGTTGTTTCGCATCACTCCCGGGGCGGTGATTGGAACAAGCGAACTGCCAAGTTTGCCTCCTTCGGTTGTTGCCACACTGAATAGCGATCGAACATC
>DATJKB010000727.1:0-9430 GCA_035491875.1 Pyrinomonadaceae bacterium
TACAGAGATCTTTCAGATCTTCTTCAATTCGTCGAGCAGCGAACGACCGAGGCTTTGGGGCTTCGACAACTAAAGATATTCGTCAACGGCAAACCCTCTGTCTCACAAAATGGACACAACAACGACGATTGGGTGGAGTCGATCCTCGCAACTTCGCGCGAAGCAGGGTGGGTGCCGGTCGAAGATTCGCCATTGCTGGTGGAAAAGGGATTCAAGCTCGCCTATCCACTACGGCGCGAAGACAAAGTGAATGGACTGCTGGTTGTCGATGCCGCCGCCGGAGCTCTCTCGCCTGATACGCGTTCTGTGATTGAAATTCTTGCCGACCAGGTGGCAATAGCTATAGACGATTCACGTCTCATTGAAGAGAACGTGAGGCTCGAAAGGGAACTCGCCGAGCGCGAACGGCTTGCTTCGCTTGGACGCATGGCAGCGACGGTCGCTCATGAGGTCAAGAACCCGCTTTCCGCAATTAAGTCGATCGCGCAGGTTATGAAGGAAGACCAGAATCTCAGCACGGAATACTCCCGGGATTTAAGTTTGATTGTTGGCGAGACGGATCGACTGAGTCAGAGTGTAACGCAGCTGTTGAGCTTTGCGCGGAAAGAGAGTCCGGCGGAACAGGCCCTCGGCATTGATGAACTGGTAACTTCTGTTGTTGGCCTATTTCAGGCGAACGCGCGCGAGCAAAACGTCGACCTGACCTACGACATTCAAATTAATGCCTCCTTGCCAGGAAAGCATGTTTCTGTTTTGCGCGACGCCTTATCAAACCTGCTTTTGAATGCACTCCAAGCAACGCCGCGTGGCGGAGTCGTAAGCGTGTCGGTCCAACGCATAGACGACGGTCTTTTAATATCTGTTCAGGACAGCGGTCCAGGTGTACCCTCCGATTTGAGGGAACGAATTTGGGAGCCGTTCTTCACCACTCGCCAGAGAGGAACTGGGCTTGGCCTTTCGATCGTTCGGAAGCGGATGCAGGAAGTCGGCGGAACTGCGTCGCTTGTAGCGTCGACAGGTAAAGGTTCGGTCTTTCAGCTACGTCTGCCCCTCGATAACTGACTGCCAGTTAATTATCTTTTCGCACCAGCGGAACTTTTCTTAGTCGCGTGCGTGTTTAGGCTGACCTGTGAAGCGCCGACTATCAGGGGCAGGAGGCAGTCGGCAGGCGCACGACATAGCATTGAGCATCCTGCTCCTGCCGTCTGCTCCTGCCCCTGAAACAAAGGTCCGCCCATTAACTTCCGAGTCTGGCGCTACTCTCTTCCATCTCAAGTGCAAGGACTATTTCTGATTAGAAGGAGATCAAGAGCATGAATATGCGAAAGCTTTTGGGCGTGGTCAGTTGTGCGTTGTTCGTTGCCATCTTCTTAACGATTAGCGCGACAACCGCGAAAGCACAACAAGTCCCCGTCCCCCCGATTGATCCAGAAGCAAATCTGGATACGCAGCTGTATCTGATTGTTGGAACGAATCAGGATGTCGATGACGCCAGGTTGCCAGCGTCGTTGGATAACGTAATCAAGCAATTGCGCGCCTCATTACCATTCAAGAACTATCGGCTGGCAGCAACGCTAGTTAACCGTGTACGTAACGAAGGTCGTTTGGATTTGCGTTGGATTGGTGGACCATTTGCCGGACCCACTGGCACGGCGTCAGCTACAACGCCGAGTTTTAGCGAGTTCAAGATTGGCGTCGTAAAACTCGCGCGCAACGCGGAAGGGCAAGCGGTGGTCCATATGTTGAGATTCAGCTTTGGAGCTCGAATCCCCATCGTGACCGGGACAACACCCGCGCAAGCGGGCACAGGTGGCGCGCCTGGCGGTGGGTTCCCGATTATTAATTACGACAACACCGGTTTGAATACTGACATTAGTTTGCGGGAAGGCGAACCGGTAGTGGTGGGCACTCTCAATGCCGGTCCCTCCGGCGATGCGATCATCCTGGTCGTGTCTGCCAAACGGACCAACCGTTAGATAGGAGCAGGAGCAGCAGACAGGGGCAGGAGCAGCAAGCAGGAGGAGGCAGTCGACGATTTCTGCTCCTGCCTCCGGCCCCTGCTCCTTTCTGCTGTGGCACGCGATGCGCTAGGGAATTTTCGCGGATAGGTTCTAAACTATCCGGGAAGTGAGAAAAGACGCATTGCGATTAATGATTGTCGACGACGAGGAAGCCGCTCGCTACGGCATGCGGCGAGCACTCTCTACCTTCGGCTATAACATCACTGAAGCCGGCACCGCCGAGGCGGCACGCGCGCTAATCAAGCAGCAACAACCCGACCTGCTGTTGCTTGACGTTAACCTTCCGGGAATGAGTGGCCTGGAGTTTCTCCGTGAGTTGAAAAGCGAGAACGGAAACGGCCCTCTCGTAATCATCGTTACAGCTCACGGATCGGAGCGACTTGCTGTCGAGGCTGTTAAGACCGGCGCCTACGATTATCTTTCCAAACCATTTGAACTCGAAGACCTCCGCCTGGTAGTGAAGAACGCAGCGGAGACTCTTCAACTCCGGCGTGAGAACTTTTCACTGCGACGTCGAATCGAAGTTGAGAGATCTCAGCGAGGGGCTTTGATTGGTAACTCAGAAGCGATGCAGCGTGTGCGCGCCATGATTGAAAAGGTCTCTGAGACTGACGCGACCGTCCTGGTTCGCGGAGAATCAGGAACCGGCAAGGAACTCGTAGCGCGAGAGATTCACGAGCGAAACAGCGTGCGCCGCAACGGCTCCTTTGTGGCGGTGAACTGCGCGGCGCTGCCGTCAGAGTTGATCGAATCCGAGTTGTTTGGGCACGAAAAGGGCGCATTTACAGGGGCAGCCGCAAAAAGAGAAGGGAAATTTGAGCAGGCCGATGGCGGAACGCTGTTTCTCGACGAAATTGGCGACATGAGCTCCAACGTGCAAGCGAAGCTACTCCGCGCTCTTGAAGAAAGACGCATTGAAAGGCTGGGCGGCAATGAGTCGATCCCTGTAGATGTCCGCATTGTGAGCGCAACTCACCGACCGCTCGAACAAGAGATTACGAACGGTAACTTCCGCGCGGATCTTTTCTATCGTTTACGCGTAGTGACCATCGACATTGCGCCTTTGCGGGAACGTCGGGAAGACATTCCGATGCTGACAGACACCTTTCTGCGCTTTGCCGTCGAACGCTACGAGCTACCGCAACGCTCCTTAAGTCAGGGCGCGTTGAAACGTTTGGTTGAATATAACTGGCCCGGCAATGTCCGCGAATTAAAGAACACCATTGATCGAGCCGTGATCATGGCTGAAGGTGAAGAGATCGCCGTGCGTGACCTCCCGGATGAAATCACTGCCGGCATTCCTACAAGTACAAAGGCCGAGGAGGAGGGTGAGGGCGACGGCGTAAGAGTTCCGTTCACGGCTGACTTTCGCGAAGACCGTCGAGAGTTTGAGCGGCGATATATCACGCGGTGTCTTGAGCACACGCAGGGCAACGTCACGCGCGCAGCAGAAATACTCGATATGCATCGTCAATCGCTTCAGCATAAATTGCGACAGCTGGGTTTGGGCCGTAGGTATGTTTCAGTGGGTGGCGAGACGCAGGAAAATCGCGACAACTGACGGAAGAATTAAGCCCCACAGCACACAGATATTCACAGATCAGCTAAACCCTAATCGGGTCGATCGTTATCCGCATCCGCTTATCGTATTTTCTGATCTGTGCAGATCTGCGTTAATCTGCGGCTAATTCTTTTCTGGGAGCACTCCATGAAGGCACGAATCGACGCCATCATTAAACGTGAACAAGCCGAGTATCTCGATCAGCTCTTGCCGCAACGTGATCCGCTGCTGGAAGAGATGGAGAAGTATGCTGCTGAGCATCGCGTGCCGATCGCTGACGTGGAGGTTGCGCGTTTCCTGCAGATCAGCGCACGAGTGAGTAACGCCAAGCGGGCACTCGAAATCGGAATGGCGATTAGTTACTCCGTTATTCATCTTCTCCGCGGCATGGGAAAAGATGGCCTGGTTGTCACCATCGAACCCAACGACGAAATGATTCGCGCGTCGGAAGACTACCTTGGTCGTGCCGGGCTTCGTGATCAAGTAAGAATCGAGCGAGGTAAAGCTTTAGACGTGATGCCGCGCCTTGATGAGACATTTGATCTTCTTTTTATCGATGCAGTGAAGGAGGAGTACCGGCGCTACCTGGACCTCGGATTGGAGCGACTAAAGCCCGGCGGCTTGGTGATAGTCGACAATCTGCTTTGGGGTGGAAAGGTTGCTGATGAGTCGGAGCAATCAGACTCTTCGACACTTGCGCTGCGCGACTTCAATCACTACTTCGTCAATCATCCTCAGCTACTTGCGGAAGTCCTTCCCGTCGGCGATGGCCTGGGGTACGCAGTAAAGCTTGCATAACTCCTTGGAGTGCGGTGACCTGTCACCGCTTTCCGCGGCTTAGACCTGTCGCCACCATTGTCATTGAGCCCGGAACTGCGGGCGAAAGCGCTTACAGGTCAGCGCACTCCAAAGTCTCCGTTTCCAGAAGAATCTTGATCAATCGTTTCCTTGCGTGGTAAGTTCAACTAACCTCTCAGGTTATGTTGAGAGTCTCTCCGTGCGGCCTCAATGTGGCGAGCATTGTCTCCCACCTCGCTTGAAAAACTGTGGTTGGCCCAGAGCCAGTCGATTACGCCCCAACCCCCAAGGGCAGATGGAGCTCCCGATGCGAAACAAAAACTGGAAAACCATACTCTCGCTGTCATTGATCACGGCCCTAGCCATGGGAAGCTTTTCGTGTGCTGTTTCGTCGAAAAATGAAGTCTTCTTTGGCAAGACCGTCCCGCCCGCGAAAAATATTTTTCGTTATGTAACCGGTGATGAACCCGAAACACTCGATCCACCGTTGAGCACCGGACAACCCGAAGCGCGAATCTACATGGCCCTCTATGACGGATTAGTCGAGTATCACCCGAAGAACTTGCGTCCGATTCCCGCGTTAGCGGAACGCTGGGATGTTAACAACGATTCCTCTGAATTCACTTTTCACCTTCGTCGGAATGCTCGTTGGTCCAACGGCGATCCAATTGACGCGAATGATTTTGTCTACAGTGTTCGACGCGCTGTGTCTCCCGAGCTGGCATCACGGAATGCCTACCTGGCCGCGTACATAAAATATGCGGAGGCCTACACCGCAAAACAAGTCTTTGTTAAGGATCCGAAGTCGGGCCAGTTCTTGTTACGACGCGATTTTGAAGACGATCCAACTCCCGAGCCATTAAGCTCCCAACCCGATCCAGCAGCGGAGCATGAGCCGTCAGCGGAAGGGTCCAAGCCATATGGTGATGCTGCCCATCAACAACTGATGCACTCCCCGATGCGGCTCACGCTGCCCGGTGACGAAAAGGCGCGCACTAAACTCCTCGATAAAAACGCGAAATTAAAAACTGCCGTCGCCGAAAAAGAACTCGTTCCGGTCACCGCGGCAGATCTCGGTGTGGAGGCCCTCGATCAATACATAGTTCGCGTCTCGCTGGTCCAACCTGCGCCGTTCTTTCTCGGCTTGCTGGCGCACCAGGTTTTTCGAATCGTTCCCCGTAAAGCGATCGAGCAGTACGGCAGTCGTTGGACAGAGCCTGAACACATTGTCACTTGTGGACCATTCAAAGTGAAGTCATGGCGTCCGTACGACCACCTTGTCGTCGAAAGAGATCCGATGTACTGGGACGCGGCCACCGTGAAGCTCGACGAAATTCATTTCTATCCGATGGCTGACAATCCAACAATCATGAATCTTTACAAGGTTGGAGAGGTCGATGCCGTTCTTAATCACACAGTTCCGAACGCGTGGCTCGACGTGGTCCGCACCAAAAAGGATTACATGGACTCCGTCGAGGCGACGATTGATTTTCTGCAAATCAATGTCACCAAGCCGCCAATGAGTGATGTACGTGTTCGCAAGGCATTTAATCATGCGATTGATAAGAACGCGTGGGCAACGTGGCGCAAGATCGTCAAGCCGTTGACGGCCTTCACTCCTGAAGGAATCTTTCAGGGTTATCCGCAACCAAAGGGTGATGAATTTAATCCGGAACGCGCGAGACAATTACTCGGAGAAGCGGGCTTCCCGGTAATCAAGAAAGATGACGGTAGCTACTCGTGCCCGAAATTCCCGATCAGCGAGGTTGAGTACATCTACAACACTCAGGAGTCGAACAAGTCGATGGCTGAGTGGATGCAGGCGCAGTGGAAGCAGAATCTGGGAATCACAGTTCCGCTACGCAATATGGACTGGAAGACTTTCCTAAATACTCGCGCGAAGCTTGAATACAAAGGTTTCTCGCGCGGTGGTTGGTCGGCTGACTACATGGATCCGTTCACATTTCTCAGCCTTTTCTATACCGGTGGCGAGAGCGGCACTGGCTGGCTGGATCCGAAATATGTAGCGATGCTAGACGAAGCGAATCGAATGCTCGACGCTCAGAAGCGCTACAATCTGTTGGCCCAGGCAGAGAAGTATATGCTCGACGCTCAGCCTGTTATTCCAATAGACACAGCAGCGGTCAATTGGGTGAAGAAACCCTACGTCAAAGGGATGTATCCAAATCCGGGCGGCCTCTTCGCCTGGAAGTACGTTTACCTCGAACGCGATCAGCAAAAATGGGACTACGCAACACCGAGTCTGATTGAGTAGAATCACTTTACCTAGCAGTCAGGGTTTTGAGCTGCACAGTTGAGACATCAATCACTGCCTAGCTAAATGGTCAGATTCATAATCAGACGTCTGCTCGTCACCATCCCTACCATTCTGGTCGTTATCACGATCACGTGGGTTTTGATCAAGCTTGCTCCCGGCAACTTCTACTCGGGAGAAAAACGCCTGCCTGCGGCAATCGAGAAGAACATCCGCGAAAAGTATGGTCTCGACAAACCCTGGTATCAGCAATATGGCCGGACAATGTGGAACATCATCGGGCATGGTGATTTCGGGACGTCTCTGAGGTTCGAGGGTCAATCAGTCAATGGGATCATCGCTCGTTCACTTCCAGTCTCTGCGGCCATCGGACTTCTCGCGTACATTCTCGCGCTGGCTGTCGGCATAACCGCTGGGTCAATCGCTGCTCTAAAACAGAACTCGCGTTGGGACTATGCATCGATGGCGGGCGCGATGTTAGGAATATCGATTCCCAACTTTGTGCTTGGGCCAATTCTGGTTCTGGTGTTCTCACTATCACTCTATTGGCTTCCGCCTTCACGCTGGGGTGGCTTTCCAAGTCGAAACCTCATTCTTCCGGTTTTGACTCTCTCAGCCGTCTACATGGCCTATATCGCACGACTTACGCGTGCTGGAATGCTCGAGGTCCTGCGGTCTGATTACATTCGTACGGCGCGATCCAAAGGCTTGAGCGAGAAAGACGTCGTTGTTCGTCACGCACTCCGCGGCGGACTCATGCCGGTAGTTTCCTACACCGGTCCTGCGTTGGCTTTCTTGCTTACAGGAACAGTGGTAGTGGAGCGGATATTTGCGCTCCCCGGACTCGGTAACTACTTCATTCAGGCGTCATTGAATCGCGATGAGCCCTTGATCATCGGCATCGTTGCATTCATCGCGATCAGCTTACTGCTGATGAATCTGCTGGTCGATATTGCGTACGCTTACCTAGATCCGCGTGTGAGGTACTGAGACAGCGAATTCGGTCATGGACGAGAAACCACCACCAGCGCCTGACATGCCGAAGGTAACCGAGCCCGGATTACCTCCGCGTGGTACACCGTCGCAAACTCCGCTCGCCCCTGTCGATCCGGACGCTATTCACGTTTCGCCCGAGATGGCGATCGCTGAAGGCGACGTGCGGACCGCCGAGGAAGGCGCCTACGTACATGGCACTTCGCTGTGGCGTGACGCATGGCGACGCCTGCTGAAAAATAAATTGGCGGTGTTTGGATTGGTTGTTGTTTTGTTGGTTACGCTGGCCTCGATCGTCGGACCTTCCCTGATCAAAGCCGCCACTGGTTTCACTCCTGACTACATTCCGAGCTCCGACGTCAGACTGATCAAATCGTTCCCACCATTTACGGGACCTGATGGCGAATTCTCATGGAGCCATCCGATGGGAACTGACAGTTCCGGTCGCGACCAGCTCGCGCGGGTGTTGCAAGGCGGACAGATATCTTTATTTGTCGGCGTGATCTCGACGGTCGTTTCACTGCTAATAGGAGTTAGTTATGGAGCGATTGCGGGTTACGTCGGTGGTCGCATTGACAACCTCATGATGCGACTCGTCGACGTGCTCTATTCACTTCCGTACATAATTCTCGTGATTGTTTTGCTTTCAATGTTTCGCAGCCAAACGGCGAGAGGACAGCTCATATTGCTGTTCATAGCCCTGGGATCTGTCTCGTGGCTGACGATGGCGCGAATTGTCCGCGGCCAGGTTCTGTCGCTGAAGAACCAGGAATTTGTTGTAGCCGCGCGTGCGACGGGTGTTTCCGCACCGCGAATAATCTTCCGCCACCTGGTGCCAAATACGCTTGGTCCCGTAATCGTCTACGCTACGTTGACCATTCCTCAAGTCATGCTGACTGAGGCGTTCTTGTCATTTCTTGGTTTTGGCGTGCAGGCTCCATTGGCTTCCTGGGGAAGCCTTGCATCCGATGGTATCCAGGTCATAGCGATATATCCGTGGCAACTGATCTTTCCCGGTGTCACGATGGCACTCACACTCTTCTCGTTAAATTTTCTAGGTGACGGGCTGAGGGATGCGCTCGATCCGCAGATGCGAACGTTCTGACTTGCTGGACAGGATTAACAGGATGAACAAGATAAAAAAAAGTAGAAGGCAAGAGGCATAAAGCGGAAGGCGCTCTTGTAGTAGTGAAATCTTGTCTTAAATGATCTGATGAGTAACAACGGAAATCTACTGGAGGTGAAAGACCTCCGCACCTACTTTCAAACGGAAGACGGCCTTGTAAAAGCTGTCGACGGGATTTCGTTTAATCTCAAGCGAGGAGAGACACTCGGTATCGTAGGTGAGTCGGGCTCTGGGAAATCAGTTACTAATCTTTCGATCATCCGCCTTGTTCCGGATCCCCCGGGAAAGATTGTTGCTGGCGAAGTGATCTTCGATGGCCAGGATCTCCTTCTGTTATCCAGTGAATCGATTCGACGCATCCGAGGCCGCCGCATCGCGATGATTTTTCAGGATCCGATGACGTCGCTCAATCCGTTTCTGAAAATCTCGAAACAATTGATGGAGATGACCCAGCTCCATCTCGGTCACACACGAGCGCAGGCCCACGAACATGCCGTAAAGATGCTCGAAACGGTAGGCATTCCTGACGCGCGCGAGCGGGCCGACAATTACCCGCACGAATTTTCCGGCGGCATGCGCCAGCGCGTGATGATCGCCATGGCGTTGTCGTGCGAGCCGGAGTTGATAATTGCGGATGAACCAACAACTGCGCTGGA
>DATJKB010000728.1:0-7007 GCA_035491875.1 Pyrinomonadaceae bacterium
TAGTTTGTCCGTTCATCTATCACCGCTCTCTCAACAGTGAAAACACCGCAACTTACTGAGTTGTGACAACTTTCTCAGGAAATGACGGATGATGCGGGGGTATTGTAATGCGGATTGTCCGGGGAGCCAAAGATTTACGTAGAACTGGGACAGAATGCCCCTCGTGTTCACTTAAGCATGCGCACCCAGGGACGCCTGCCATCCGATTCTCGTTTATAATCCCCTACCCTCGATGCAATCACTTGAAGACAGTCCATTTATGCGAGCGTGCCGGCGCGAGCCGGTTCCTTATACGCCCGTCTGGCTGATGCGTCAGGCGGGCAGATATATGCCGGAATATCGGGAAGTTCGCGCTCGCACTACGTTTCTTGAACTCTGCAAAACACCTTCGCTCGCCGCTGAGGTTACCGTAACCGCCGCTGAACGGCTCGGCGTCGACGCGGCGATCATCTTTGCCGACATCCTGCTGATTCTCGAGCCGATGGGAATCAACCTGGAGTTTGCGAAGGGTGAAGGTCCGGTTATTCACAACCCGGTCAGAACCGGCGCTGATGTCGATCGGCTCCGCGAAGTGGACGACGTCACCGCGTTGCATTTTGTTTTTGAAGCAATAGCGCAAACTCGAAGCGCTCTGAAACCAAATCTCCCGCTAATCGGTTTTTCCGGCGCGCCGTTCACACTGGCCTCTTATATATGTGAGGGCGGAGGCTCGAAGAATTACGTTTTCACTAAATCCTTGATGTATAACGACAGCGGCGCCTGGCATGCAATGATGTCGTTGATATCCAGGGCGCTCAGCAGATACATGAACGCGCAGATTGCTGCCGGCGCTCAGGCTGTTCAGCTGTTTGATTCATGGGTCGGCTGTTTGAGTCCTGAAGACTATCGCGAGTTTGTGCTACCTCACACGCGCGCCGTCATCGAGAACATCACGCCAGGAGTTCCCGTCATTCATTTTGGCACCGGCACGGGCACACTTCTGGAATTGATGCGTGAGGCTGGCGGAGAAGTGATTGGTTTGGATTGGCGTGTTCAACTCGACGACGGATGGCGCCGCATCAGTCATGATGTTAGCGTTATGGGGAATCTGGACCCAGTTGTTTTGTTTGCAGATCGAAGTTACGTGATCTCGCAAACAAAAAAGATCCTCGATCAGGCCGGTGGTCGCCCAGGACATATCTTCAACCTCGGCCATGGAATACTTCCCGACACTCCCGTTGATAATGTGATTGCGTTAGTCGACGCAGTGCACGAGCTAAGCGCACGGTCATAACCTTTAGTAGTAGTATCTTCCGAAGAGAGATTCAAGCTCTTCACTGGGAGCGCGGACGTCCCCGTCCGCAACGCGACGCAGTCGCGCAGTACTGTCCGCTTCGCTCATTGCGGACGAGGACGTCCGCGCTCCCAGTAATACGTTGACCTCTTGGGGCGATGACTACTAAAGCGCAACCGACAATCCCATACGACGCGCTATTACTTGTTTCCTTCGGCGGACCGGAAAGCATGGACGACGTCTTGCCGTTTTTAGAGAACGTGCTGCGAGGTCGAAATGTGCCGCGCGAGCGCATGTTGCAAGTCGCGCATCATTACGGGATGTTTGGTGGCGTTAGCCCTATCAATGAACAAAACCGAAATCTGATCGCGGCACTCAAAAAGGAACTCGAAATAAATGGCCCATCGCTTCCGATTTACTGGGGCAATCGCAACTGGCATCCGCTATTAACTGACACGGTGCCTCAGATGGCCAAAGATGGGGTAAAGCGCGCGCTCGCATTTGTCACTTCCGCCTACAGTTCTTTCTCGAGCTGCCGCCAGTATCTTCAAAACATCGCTGAGGCACGATCCGCCGCGGGTGATTCAGCTCCGGAGATCGACAAGCTCCGCGCTTTTTACAACCATCCGCTCTTTATCGAGGCAAACGCAAAGCAGACACGCACCGCCTTGCATGACTTGGGAGAAACATCTTCCGAAGTGCATCTTGTATTTACCGCGCACAGCATTCCCACCTCAATGGCACTGAATTGTGCTTACGCGTTCCAGCTTAACGAGGCCGGACGTCTCGTAGCAGAAGCCGTTGGGATCAACCACTGGAAACTCGTATATCAAAGTCGCAGTGGACCACCTACACAACCATGGTTGGGACCTGATGTTTGCGACTATTTGAAGGAGCTTAGAGAGCGCGGAGTCTCGGATGTTGTAATCGCACCCATCGGTTTCGTTTCAGATCACATGGAAGTGATCTACGATCTCGACGTCGAAGCGAAGAAACTCGCTCAGGAGATCGGCCTTAACCTGCGCCGGGCAGCAACAGCGGGAACGCATCCGTTGTTTGTGAAGATGATTCGCGAACTGATAATGGAGCGGATGAATGGTACCGCCGCGAGACATCTCGGTAATCAAGGAGCGAGTCATGATGTATGTGATCCCTTGTGTTGCCTACCGAAGAGCTAATGTTTTGAAAGACTGGAGTGAAGAGGGCAAGCTCAAGGTTCAATAGCGCAGTCAGGAAGGGGGGCAAGCGCAGGATTGACTCAGGCTGCCGAAGCGACAACGAGCGCGCCCCCGCTGAATTCACACGATTGGCAACCTCGGCGAAATAAAGCAGGCGGGGGCGTGCTCGGTGTCGCTTTGGAAACTTGAACCCACCGATCGCTTGCCCCCTTCCTGACTGCGCTGTTCGACGTTGAGGCAATTTGTTCATGAAGCGAATTGTGATCATTGGCAGTGGGATTTCCGGTTTGGCCGCAGCTCATCGACTGACTGAACTAAGCCGCGCAAGCCAGCAACCTCTGGAGATCACACTGCTCGAAGGTTCCGATCGTCTCGGTGGGACGATTCACTCCGAGCAGCGCGATGGTTTTCTTCTCGAACGTGGACCAGACTCATTCATCTCCGAAAAACCTGAAGCGGTTGCGCTCGCGAATCGTCTCGGCATCGCCTCGCGTCTGATCCAAACAAACGAAACTCACCGTCGAAGCTTTATCGTTCGCAAAGGACGCCTCCGCAAAGTCCCGGATGGATTTCAACTACTGGCGCCCTCAAGATTCTGGCCATTCGTCACGACCGACATCTTCAGCCTGACCGGCAAACTAAGAATGGCTGCAGATCTGTTTCTGCCGCGGGCAAACACAAATGGTAGCAACGATGAATCTCTGGCAAGTTTTGTCAGCCGGCGATTGGGCAAGGAAGCACTCGACCGCATGGCCCAGCCAATGGTTGGCGGAATCTACACCGCCGATCCCAGGACCTTGAGCCTACGCGCAACGCTGCCGCGGTTCCTGGAGATGGAGCGCAAACATCGCAGCATCATTCTCGCAATGCTTCGTCAACGCAAGACAAGTAAAAGCGCTGCGAGCGGGGTCAGTGGTCCACGTTATAGTCTGTTTCTTTCTTTCGACAAGGGAATGCAGACCCTGGCTGACGAACTCGAACGCAACGTCACTAATGCAGGTGTTAGAATTCAATTGAATTCCAAGGTCACCCGTTTAGATCGCGCCAAGCCTGAGCGACAAAGCGACTGGACAATAACCACAAGCGACAATTCCGAAATCCTGGCAGACGGCGTGTGTCTGGCGATTCCAGCCTATTCGGCCGCAACACTGTTGGAAAAGATCGACAATCGGCTGGGCCAACAACTAAGGGCGATCGAGTATACTTCGACAGCCACGATCAACTTTGCTTATCGGAGAGACGACGTCCGGCATCCGCTGGATGGTTTCGGATTCGTAGTTCCATTGATTGAGCAGCGTTCATTGATTGCGTGCACCTTCAGTAGCGTTAAGTTTCCCGGACGCGCACCCGAAGAGCACGTGTTATTACGCGCGTTTGTAGGCGGCGCTTTACAACCTGACATCTTCCAACTCGATGAGCCTGAGATGGTGGCGCGGGTAAAGTCGGATCTAGAGCAGCTGTTGCAAATTCAGGGTCAGCCGCTGTTTGTCGAGAGTGCGAAATGGTCGCAATCAATGCCCCAATATCACGTTGGACATCTGGAACGAGTCAGTGCAATTGAAGCGCAACTGGGGTCGTTTGGAACAATTGCCGTGGCGGGAAACTCCTATCGTGGGGCGGGCATTCCTGATTGCATACGAAGCGGAGAAACTGCTGCGGAGAAACTGATGGCGTTCTGATGTCCGATATGCTTCAGCTTGTCGATGACTTGCGGCAGATTCAACTTCCGGCGCAACTCGCCGTCTTCGCAAGTCATCGACAAACTGAAGTGTATCGAACATAAGAACGAAAGGAGTACCAGCCATGTCGAGTCACGCTAGTAGTCATCGTCTTGAGATCGAGCAACGGCTTCGTGAGATGAACGATGAATGGACCAAGGCGCTCGTGCGAAAGGACGCCGAAACACTGAATCGAATAATGGCTGACGACTTCTACTTCGCTTACCCGATGGAAGGCGACGACAAAGCTCAGTTCATCGAAGACGTAACTTCAGGGAATATACGCGTCGAGTATTTGAATCGCGAAAATGTAAACGTGAGGATCTGGGGCAGTACGGCAGCACTGACCGCAAAAGACGCAGTCAAATGGTTCTACAGCGGTCGTGAATTCAGCGGAAATTACAAAGTTGTGCAGGTCTATGCTGAACGCGACGGTCAGTGGCAGCTGGTGCTTGTTCAGGCGTGTCCGATGTAGGTTCTTAGCCGCAGATTACGCAGATAAACGCAGATCAGAATGAAGAGAGCTGCCTTACCGTTCTTCATTTGATCTGCGTTTATCTTTGTAAATCTGCGTCTGCTTTTTGTCTGTTACTTCTGCGCCGCCAGCGACTGAACCCAATCAAGATTCGTCTGCATCAACGGGAGAAAGGCTTCACGAGGCACGGTTGTTTCGATGTGCATGTTGTCGTCTGTATTGATCCTCGCTCCCGACACAGCCGGTCCTAACTTCGATTCGTCACACACATACCACGCCCGCACGTCACTCTCGCTCTTCAAATTCACTCGTGCCATTTCTTTGGCACTGCCCGGTTCAGTGATCCTTTGTGCGAGCCTGTCGAGGTTCATGGGCTTGTGACTGCCAACGAGCAGCAAGTCTTTCCCTCTTGTAACGCCACCGACTCGAAAGACAAGAACGTAAGGAAACACATCGTGATAAGTTGCAAGGACAGAACGCAAGCTCTCGGTTGAGAGCTGGTACATCTGTAACCACTGAACAAACACACCGCCGTCACTCAGACGAGCACTGCTCAATCCGAAGAATTCGCGCGTGAACAAATTTGCGACCCCAGGCACCCACGGATGGCTTGGTTCGCTGATGATCATGTCGTAGCGCTTCGGCGTAACACGTAGGTACGTTCTCGCGTCTTCAATAATGAGGTTGAGCCGTTGATCTCCTAATGGACGGTTGTTCACGTGTTCGAAGTATCTCGAAGCGGGAATAGTTGCTGGTTCAAGTTCGACGCAATCCAGCGATTCCATTGGTGTCTGCAACATTGAGCCGACAGTGACGCCTGACGCGAACCCGATTACTAACGCATTTTTCGTGGAAGGAGCTACCAACATTGGTAGCTGTCCAAGCATCACTTGGGTGGACATATCTTCACGGTCCGACGCATTGGCGCGGCCGTTGATCGCCAATGAGGTTATGTCCCAATCTTTGCGAACTGAAACCGTCGAAGTTGCGCCTTCTTCGTACATCAGCAGCCGATGTACTTCAGGTCCATTCCCCGTCGCCAAATCGTCTTTTACTCCTTCGCGAGTCTTGGCCAGCACTCTGACCAAACTGTCATACGCACCAATCGAAAGATCTGACAGATTCATTGGCGGTGCGCCTACAATCAAGAGTATTACGAGAAGTGCCGCCGCACCGACAGCGATGCTGCGATTCAACTGTCGATCACGAGCAGTTGGGCGTGGCTGATACGCAGCTCCAGCTACGACGACACAGATGGCTGCCGAAAAGAGCAAGGTATGTTTAGTGCTTGTTTTTGGTATCAGGAAGAATCCTGTTACGAATGCACCAGCAATTGCTCCTATAGTATTGATTGCGTAGCAACGACCGACTCGAGCCACTAAAACTTCCGGACGGTTGCTGGCCCAAATCAGCACGATGGGCATCACCATACCCATCAAAAAAGCCGGAATCAGAATCAAGGCACCGGCACAGATGATTTGCAAAATCATCAGACCGCCCCAAGACGCCACTTGAAAACGTAAGCCGAGATTTACTAAAACCCCCGGGATCAAATTAATCACGAACAAGCTCATGAACAAGCTCGCTGCGATTGCAAGTTCGACCTTCAAGATAGGGTGGCGGAGTTTTGCATGATTCTTCCGACCAACAGCCCAGGCGCCGCCCGCGAGTCCGATCAAGAACAGCGCAACAACGATGCTGAAGGCGTAGGTGCTGGAGCCGATAACCATCGATAAGACTCTAGTCCAGGCTACCTGTGTGCTAATCGTCACGAAACCTGAAGCGAGTGCGCAGAACAACCAGAATCGGTGACCGGTGATCTCAGAAGCTTCACTCGAATCTGTGGGTTCTGTCGGCGATGAAAGATCTTGAACTTCCGAAGCGTCGACCTTCCGCTCAGCAAATATTGCTATCAAACCAACAATCACATTCAAAGCTGCAGCGACAAGAATCGTGGATCTCACACCGAGTGTCGGCAGGAAAAAGAATCCGGCAACGAGTGTTCCAAGAATCGCGCCCACGAGATTGCAGGCATACAAACGTGTAACCGAGTTTGAGTTTCGCTTAGCCGAACGGAGTAATGCGGCGGAAAGCACCGGCAACGTTGCTCCCATCAATGTCGTCGGAACTAAAAGAAGCGCGCCGGACAATACGAATCGACACAAACTGAAGACGAAAAAGCCTGGATGGAATTCCTGCCAAATGAACGCATAAAGATTGTCGACCAGAGTAAAAAGAAACGGCACCAGGAGGGCATAGATGGCGATACCGATCTCGATCACACCGTAAGTTCGAAGCGGGCGTTTGATTCGCGATCCGAGCCGGCCTGCGAGCGCGCTGCCAAGCGCCAATCCACCCATGAA
>DATJKB010000729.1:0-4374 GCA_035491875.1 Pyrinomonadaceae bacterium
ATCCCCCTCGATTAACCGGTGCCGATCACCGACTCCCATCTTTTGCGCATTCTCGCTTGCGACCTGCAAAACGTTGGACCAGTCGATAGCGACAATCTCAGCGTTCGGATTGTTCAAGGCGAAAGCGATACCGAACATTCCATGACCCGCAGCGATATCCAGAACCTTCAGTGGTTTGTCTGCTTGCGGGTCGATGAGCTTCGCGATCTGCTGCGACGGCATCATCATCATTGCAGCCATGCCGCGCGCGAATTTTACCCAGATGGGATTGTCAGCTGAAACAGTTCCTTCTTCAGAGATAGCTGTTCCACCTTTGCGCACTGCTTCGGTCAACGATTCAAAGCCGGCAGTCAACATGGGTGTCAGGAGAAACTCGGTGGCGCCGCCGATGTATGCGGGTGATCGCTTGTCGAGAAAGAATGCTGAGTCAGGCGTTAGTTGATACTGGTCACCGCTCTTTGTCAGAAAACCCATGATGCAAAGGTTGTCGCACAAGATTCGTACACCACGCTCGGCGGCACCAACACGCTTCGCAATGTCGGCAGCGATTTGATTGCCTTCTGCGATGGCGGTGAACACTTCCAATTCCACCGCAGCCTTCAGTGCTTCAGTGCGTTGATGAGCGTTGATGGTTTGGAAGAACAGTTGGGGTGATGGCTGCTGGGCTGCGGGAGTAGACATGATGATTCCTCTTAAGATCTAAATTATTGGAGTGGACCTAGGGCGCGAATGGTAACAAGAAAGCCAAGTGACAACAAAGAGACTAGATGAGGTCTCATTTTGTAAGCCTTGAATCTTGAAATCCTGTAGTTACAGTTAGCGAATGGGTTCGCGCAAGACAATTTCTGCAACTGTAGCCGCAGCCTGGGCCGCCTGCGGGTGAGTGCGATGAAGTCCGGCGACCTGCAAGAGCGCTTCTCCCGTCCTTGAGAACATGCGAAAGAGATCGCCCTCCTCAGCACGGGTCTCGCGGACGATCTGTGTCCATGCTGCGCCACCGGCCCAGTGCACCGCTGCACCGGCTGCAGAGAAGTTCAATTCAGGCGCAGGCTCAACGCCGTATTTCCATTCTTCGTTTGCGACTTTAAAACCTATGTCTTCGAATTTCGCGAGCGAAGTCACAACGTCGTCTTCCAACTCCAGCTCGCCATAATCGCGATCTTCATCAGCAGTCAAGGCAGCCATAATCCCTGCCAACTGTTTTGATTCGAGTTCGTTGAAGAGCCCACTTTCTAAAGCTTCACCGACCAACAAAGGTCGATCGATGTGAAGATCCGCGAGCCAACGACCGCGCTCGGTAACTTTCTCTTCCGCGAAATCAAGATAGCCAAACACGGAGAGAACTCGCGCACGATGCTCAAAGGGTTCCCACACGCGCTCGCGCAAGACTTCAATCCTTCGAGTTGCGCGTTGGTGATCCTCCGCTGTTTCGCGTAACTCCCAAAGCAGTTCGGTACAACGCGCACGCTCTTCGTCGTTCAACTCCCTGGGCAGCAGCTTATCGACGGTGTCTTCCAGAAGATTCAACGCGTCAGTCTCTTCAACGTGCGAGTCTCTGAGGCGAGGCTCAGCAATGACGAGTTCTTTCCCACGCTCCCGAATCTCTTCAAAGCCTTGTTCAATGTCGTCTATGCGAAGTCGATAGACTGGCGAATAGACTCGGCCGATTCGCTCAAAAGGAAAACTTGCACCACGGCCATCTTCACGAACACCACTCACATTGCCGTCCCGCTTTTCAGTAATCATCACCAGCCGGCGTCCGCTACGACCGATTCCTACTACGCGTCCGGGCTTCACTACTTCGTCGAGCCAGCTGTGAAAGAGTTCAGCGCGACTTTGTGGCTTCGCTTCCTGCAAACGAGAGCGCGCACTCGTTAGTCTCTCCAAACCAACAACGGCTGATAGCGATAAGTTGCAACCTGCTTCGCTCACCCTGGTTTCTATCTGGCGCTCACTCGCTTCTCTGGTCTTCTCAAGCTCCTTGATCTGGTGTGCTGAATCGCGATACGCAAAACTTCGTTCAGCAATCTCCCGCACGCGGGCGAACGAGCCGTATGCATCGAGCAGATTCAAGAGCGTCGTGTACGTCGACCGAAATTGGCTGACAAGTGGATCGGGAGGCGCTTTGAGAAGTTCAGCGATGCGTTCCGGATCTTGATGTAACCCTGGCGCCGCAATCACAAATCCCACGTTGTCTCGACCGCGACGTCCGGCGCGTCCCGTCATCTGTTGCAACTCGGACGCACTTAGCACGCGCCAACCGCTACTTGATCGTGCATCGGCGCCAGTGAGCACAACCGTGCGTGCGGGAAAGTCGACGCCCGCAGCCACTGTCGCCGTCGCGAAAATGGCGTCGAGCAGTCCAGCGCTCATCAATTTTTCGATGACCAGCTTCCACGCGGGAATGTGTCCGGCGTGATGAGACGCAACACCGCCGCGAATGATCGTGTCCCAATGACGGTGATTCCGAACTTCAGGATGCTCTTCAACAAATGCGCGCATGAACTCGCGTCGTTCTTCGCGACGGCGCTCAATCGGATCACGCCGAGTCAGCGCTGCTTCCGAAGCGGCCTGATCACATCTCCGCCTCGTAGGCATGAAAACGATCGCGGGCAATAGTTTGTATTCCGCAAGCGCAGCCAGCAGTGTTGCTGACGGCATCTCGGGCATTCTAAGCTTCATATCTTCTTACGGGTTCGGATTTCGGAATGCGGATTTCGGATTTCGGATTTCGTGTTTGGTCTATTGTCATCCAATGCTCCCCCTAGCAACCAAAATCGAAAAACTGATACAACACGAAATCCGAAATCGCTGCTCTGTGGATCTACGTCGAGCCTTAAAAGCGTCTCCGAGATCGCGACTGCTCACGCTCATCTCTATTGCGCTCGATCAACTGCGCAATCTCCGGATTCAACTGTCCTCGGTCATTCAGCAACGGCAGCAGACGTTTGTCGGGCAGCAACACTGCCGAACGCAACGGTACCGGTCGCTTCTTCGGACCGGGAACCACGCCACACCGTACGCCTCTTACTTCTTCTATCCACGCTGCAAACTCTTCAGCGTTACCGATAGTTGCCGACAAGAGCAACAAACGTATCCGTGGTGGCGTAAGAATGATCGCTTCTTCCCAAACGTGTCCTCGATCTTCGTCAGCGAGATAGTGCGCTTCATCCAGCACAACTAGATCAGCATTCACTTCACCACCGCCACGCAGAGAATCGAACAACTGATTTCGATAGATCTCGGTCGTTCCGACAATCAGGGAAGCGTCTGAATTCTCCTTACGATCGCCAGTGAGAATTCCGACTCGCTCAGCGCCAAACTCCTCGCTGAACTCCTGATACTTCGAATTCGTTAGGGCCTTGAGTGGCGTGGTGTACCAGGAGCGACGGTTCTGTTCGAGGAGTCGTTTGATCTCTTCGCGCGCAATCCACGTCTTGCCGCTGCCCGTAGGTGCTGTAACTAAAACATCTTCGAATTCGAGGGCAGCCAGGGCTTCGAGTTGAAATGGGTCGGGTTTGAAGGGCGCTGGAGGCGGAGTTCCGATGCCTTCCAATAGCTTTCGGATTTCAGCGGATTGCGAGGGTTTTCGGCGATTATCAGGGCGGACTTCGGATGCCGTTGGCGATGTGCGTTCTCGATGGTTCTCGCCGCGATTTTGGCCACTTCTCCGTCGTTGTGCGTCCCGCCGCCTCATGACTCGTATTCTAGCGGCCGGGCAGGTGGCCTGCGAAGTGCTAATGCCGTCGATGGAAGTTACAATTGTCTCACAACGCGTCACAGTTACTGGGCGTCTAACCCGCTGAAAGAACGCTAGCAGGTCTAAGTCTGGGTATGGCAGAGTTATTCGAAAATGTTGAGGTCAATCGCGAATCGCGAAGCGGTGCGCTGCTGCGTCTGACCGCCGGCTCGCTGGTGATCCATCTGGCAATGATGTGGGCGGTGATTTACGTTCCGGCACTGCGCGACACCTTGAACATTGCTGCCATGATTGCAAGTACGAAGTTTGTAGAGAAACCGTACAACCGCACGGAAATCGGCGACGAAGTCCAAATGCTTGAACTTTCGAAGTTTCGGTACCCGGACGGCTACTTCGCAACCGAGAATGGCTATGCAACGGAAACTGCTGCCGGAATCGAGACCTTTGATCCGTTCGCGCCGCGCATACTTTCGGAAGCAAGAAATGAGAAACCCGAACCGAGTCCGTCGCCCAGCCCATCGCCCGGTGCGTCGCCAGCCGCGAGTCCATCTGCGTCAGTAGTCGCAGTTGATCCGGAGACATCGAACGCCAACAAAAACAGCGCAGCCTTAACTCCGGAACAAGCGCAGACCGCATTGGATCGAACTGCGCAAGAGAACAATCTCGAACTACCT